>NZ_JACJER010000120.1:0-14035 GCF_014164185.1 Shewanella sp. SG44-6
CTGAAGTCGATATTAAAGAGCCTCGCATTGTGGGTGCACCAAACAGCACGTCTGCCTGTGATCCTGTTAATGCGCCAGAAGGTGCAAACTGTCAAGATCCTAATGCCTTTATATTAGCGTGGGGTTCTGTCAAAAACACCTATGCTCATATAGAAAATGGTGTAGAACTTGATGTTTTTGTCACTAAAACTAGAGATGGTGGTAGAACCTATGAGCCACTAAAATTGTTATCTGCTAATGTTGGTGTTCCTTTAGATCCTGAGGGCGAGCCAGATTTTGAATCACAACTCATAATGAAGCCTAACGGTGACAACTTGTATGCAGTATGGATGGAAACATCAACTGATGCGGCAGGCAATGAAGATACTGTGGTTCGCTATCGTGCAGAAGCAGATCTCGACGACGCAGGAGCACCAATCACTGTACTTGAAGATGGTACCGAAATTTATAATTTAACTCGACCTATTACAGTCGATCAAGGAAGTGTGTCAGGTATTGTTGTTTCAACAACAACAGCAACGGGTACTGAGTATACTTATCCCATGCAGCAATTTAGCTATAACGTAACTGGCTTAGAGGTTGGTAGCACTATATCCGTGACTATTAATTTTGGCGGCACTGTACCAGAAGATGCTGTTTTACTTAAAGTAAACGCTGACGGCAGTACGGTTGAGGTTGAGTCTGCTGATTGGGAGCTAATCGGCGATAATTTAGTGCAAGTCAGTATCACTGATGGCGGATACCTTGATGAAGATGGTGTTAAGGATGGCGCAATCATCGATCCTGTTACTGTTGGTGTTCCTGTTGCAACTGTAGAACCAACGCCAGTTTCAACAAGTAGCAGTGGCGGTAGTTTAGGACTAATTGAATTGTTGATTGGTCTTGGGTTATTAGCCCGCAGAAGAGTTAGAGTAACTAGAAAATAGTACTATTTTTCAACGTTAATAAAGCCCCGTCTAATTGATCGGGGCTTTTTTTTGCAATAATTAACCTGCTAGATTTTGCCAAAACCATGCTTGATGAAGCCGAAAATGCTAAGCATGTTAATCAACGTATTAGCGTTGCTTACTAAGTGATATTTGGTGGGTGATTAATCGAAACAGGCCTAAATGGCCTGTTTTTTTATGCTTTATCCGGTGCATAGGTGGTTATATCGATTAGGCAAACAATGGTTGAATTTGTATTAGGCCATAGCCGTTACTCGGTAATATTTGAGCGTATTTTATTCAAAAATTATATTGGGTTATCAGTTACAGGCTATGTGATTTGAGCTTGTTTTAAAGCGTTTTTGGCTAAAAGTGCATTTAAGGTATGGCCTACGGCCACTAACGTCGTGGCGCTTCGCCCACACCAGAGCAAATGGGTAAAGCGCTTGTACCCCTTTGCAAACCCTCAGCGTTCCGGCAGCACTTTCTGAACAGCGAAAAGGTCGCGACGGAAATTAATCTAGCTTTTGGCCTCGTTTGAATCCTTCTTCAGTCCATCTTGTAATAAGGAGTGAAAATGCTAACGCTTCCGGTGGTACATCTGATGTGAATGGATTCACGAATGTCGTGATGGCAGGACGCCAAAGAACGACCTGTACCGCGAAAGCTAAGCTCACATCTGATAGGCAGGATGCCTCAATGCCTTGTAGCACATGGATGTGCGAGAAAGGCCATGTGAGCTTCACGCATTCTTGTATAAAAAATCTTCAACGACCTCAATTTAAATGTTGAACCGGTCCATTTGCAAGTCAAGAAAACTAACTCTTTTTTATGCCCCAAAATGAGTTTAAAATATGGCCTGCGGCCACTAACGTCGTGGCGCTTCACCCACACCAGACCAAAAGGAAACCAACGGCTGTTCCCTCTTGGATCACCCAGCCGCCCTGCAACATTTTCAAACAGCGAAAAGGTCGCCATGGGGTAAATCCAGCTTTTAACTTTATTTTTAGTCTGCCTCGGCCTTATTCGAAAATGCTAACGCTTTCGATGGTACATCCTGTACCGCGAAAACTAGCCTGACATCCATGTCAGTACATGCCTGCGCTTTGCTGAGCACAATCAAGTCAAAATCATTGTCGTTGCTAATGAGGATGCTCTTTCTGACAAATCAAAAATTGAAAAGACATTTAGTGACATCATTACGCTATCACGTAGTTCTGACGAACTCATCAATATACTGTCGAACAAATACAAAAGCACTCTCGAATCTACCATTCAAATGTTAATTTTAAGGTATTTGAATAAATTCAAAGGTTTAAGCTTAAGCATTGATAATCTAAGGGTCCTTCAAAGGGCGATAAATCGAATTATTAAACTCAAAAATAGAGTTGATTCTATCGAAGGGTTAGATTTACCTTTGACTCATGAAATCATCACCCAACAAATTTTAGGCGTTAGCTTTTTAGCTTATGCAAAATGTTACTCTGAAAAAGACTTCAAAGACTTTTTAAGCCTTGGCTTGACTTCGTATAGTACAAACTTTAAAAAATTCAATTCTCAAAGAAATGGCGAAGATGTTGAAAAGGAATTATGTAAAGATGAACAAAAAATAGAAGAACAGAATAAAATCATACGCAGTATCTGTAGTTCTATAAGTTTAAATGAAGGAATAGTGCATTTTTGTTTTACTAATCTTATTCCTTTCTGTGATGATGCTGAACTGATTAATAAACTAGGCCTTCCAATAGCAGGGAGCCCACTAGACCAACTCATTAAAGGTTACTTTTTCAATCTATCTGAAAAGGAGTTCGACCAAGGATTGCTTGAATTAGAGGAACTTCTCTTCGATGGAGCCAATAAAGATTATTATCAATGGGTAAAAGGCTGTGAAACGTATCTCTATCTAATAAATAAAAATTACCTAAATAAAGTTAAGACTGATGAATTAAATAGACTGAAAGACCTTCTAACTCAAGGTGAAATTATTGACTTTTCAACTATAGAGCATGGGCAATTTAACCGGTGGTTAAATGTGCCAGAAGAACTTGATACTCATGAATTTAAATCTCTGCTTGGGGCATTCATTACTAAGTCAGAGGAGCATAAAAATGCAGAGTTTGCTGAAAACTTTTATACCAATTGGCAGCAAGCCATTTTTACTGGACCAAAGGACTACGACCGCAATCCATTCTTACACTATCTAAATGTAAGTAATTTTTGTGGGCGCATAACTCAATGGAAAGGTGGTGATATCATGGCTTTTATAGGTTTTGTAAAAGAACGTTTTACTATATCGAATGCTAAAGATAGGTATGAGGTCGAGCTGCCCTTCATACAGCAATTGATTCCCAAACTAAAAATTAAACAAAGTGAAGTAAATGGAAAGCTCATGAATGGAATAATATCTGAGCTTGTCCAAGAGTTTGAGCTAGCTCTAGAGCAATTGACATAATTATGGTAATGGTTCCAGCACCTGTCGCAGTATCTCATTGATCGAGCCACAATGGTGTAATTAACAGCGAAGTCTTAAGTTTGCCCCATTGCTATACTGAAACAAAATCAACAAGTTATAAATAATTTTACCCTGACAAGCTTTGAGGGGAAATTGGGTTAGTTATCTTGACTCTGAAATGGTCAGCGTCAACTCTGAACTTAAGGCCGTTGAAGAAAATAGCGTGAGCTGGCCATGGATGGCCTGCTAGCTTTCGCGGTACAGGATGTACCATCGGAAGCGTTAGCATTTTCGAATAAGGCTGAAGACGGTTACAGATGAAGTTAAAAGCTGGATCAATCCCCATGGCGACTTTTCGCAGCTCTTGTTTTGTAAATAGCGAAAATGTTGCGGGGCGGCTGGGAGTTCCAAGAGGGAACAGCCGTTGGTTTCCTCTTGGTCTGGTGTGGGTGAAGCGCCACGACGTTAGTGGCCGTAGGCCATAAAAGAATCGTTTTATGTATTATCCCATTGATGGCAAAACTCAATAAAGCTTTTCAGCAGCGGGCTATGGTATTTGTCTTTATGAACCACTAACCAAAATGGTCGTTGCATATTAAGATGATTGCTCGCTTGAGGTAGATCCAGCCGAACTACGCGGCCATCGTTAATGGCATATTGTGCCGCTAAAGTTGATAAGCAACCTAAGCCGAGTCCCGCGGAAACACTGTTAATTAGTGCTTCTGTAGTATTAAGTTCAAACACTTCATGCCACGCCGCTATTTGTGGCGCTATGGTATGTAAGAAAAACTCTCGCGAGCCTGAGCCTGCTTCACGTAATACCCATTCACTGTGTTCTAAATGGCTAAATTTGCACTTAGCTTGTTGGCTTATAGGTAACTGAGGCGCTGCGATAATACACATCTCATCATGGCTGAATTGAGTAGCGATAAGTTCTGGATGATGACTTTTCCCTTCGATCAAGCCGATATCTAGTTCGTAATCCAGCAGTTTTTGGCAAATAAGCCGTGAATTAGAAATCACCACACTTTGCGAGAAATGCTGATATTGCTGCCGAAATTGGCTCAATAACCCCGGAACAACATGGTTCCCTAGGGTGTCACTGGCACCTATTTTCAATTGACCTGAAAAAGCGTGGTCTGCATCAAACAATTGGCTGATGTTATTTGCTCTACTAAGCAGCTCGTCGGCCAGAGGTAACAGCTTGTGACCTTCTTGATTAAGAATTAAGCGGTTGTTAACCCGATCAAATAGCGCATGACCGAGTTGTTTTTCTAATTCTGCCAGTGCCATGCTCACCGCTGCTTTAGACAAATATAACGCCTCGGCTGCTGCCGTTAGGGTTTTATGTTGAGTAATGCTGCTAAAAACATTGAGCTGTTTGAGTGAAATATTCATCGCGCCTGACTTAGTGAAGGTATTGGCTAATAAACCGATAAAATGGCGGCAGTGACTTTTAATCCGCTAATTGTTTAATTTTTCTGAACGTATGTTCCGTATAATTGGATATATATAAACAAAGTGCAAGCGTAATATTGGCTTATTCTCTGATGGGTAGTTTGAGGTTGTAATGATTCGAGCAGTAAAAAATTCACTAATGGCCGTACCAACGCCGATGGCAGGGCTGGCGTTGGGTATTGCAAGTTTAGGTTGGAGTTGGGAAAACCTTGTGGATTTACACCATTATGGACAATGGTTCTCGGCTGCTATTGCCAGTGTGTTGTTACTGATTTTGAGTGGTAAATTCATATTACATTCAAATCTATTGCGTCAAGATCTTGCTCATCCTGTGGTAGGCAGTGTGGTGCCTACCTTTGCCATGGCATTAATGGTGGTATCAAATTCGTTGGGCCATGTCTCTGCGTTAGCGGGTGATTTATTATGGTCATTTGCGGTATTGCTGCACATTAGTTTTTTAGTGGGGTTTATTTATCATCGCAGTAAGCAGTTTTCATTAACTCACATGGTACCGAGTTGGTTTGTTCCGCCGATTGGCATTGTGGTTGCCGACGTTTCTTTTTCAGGTAATGAGCATTTATTATGGGTTGCACATGGGGCACTGTTTTTTGGAATGTTGTGCTATGCGGTGATGTTACCCATGATGCTTTACCGTCTTATTTTTAGAGAACAAATTCCCGATGCAGCTAAACCAACACTAGCCATTCTAGCCGCGCCAGCCAGCTTGTCTTTAGCAGGATATCTAACCATTACTCAGCAACCGTCTCCGGTGATCGTTGGGCTATTATTTGGTATTGGGGTGTTAATGACGGCGATTATTTATCTGTCATTTTTTAAGTTATTACGGCTACCTTTTAGCCCTGGTTATGCCGCTTTTACCTTCCCTATGGTGATAGGTGCGACTGCGTTATTTAAAATGTCTGTATGGATGGAAAGCATCGGCATTACAAACGAGTATGTACAGCAAATTCATGCTTTAGCAGAACTTGAACTGCTTGTCGCTACTGTGGTAGTCAGTTATGTTTGTCTGCGATACCTGCATTTTTATCAGCCAAAGAAGGTACAACTGGCTTCTTAATTTGCAATAAATATACTATTGGTCAATGCCTTCACTAACACTGTATGCGGCATTTAATATGAGCGAACCAGCATGACTCCAGCAATTGAAATGGCGAAAAAGCATAAAATAGATTTTGAAGTGCATGAATATCATCATGATACTAATAGTGAATCTTATGGTTTAGAAGCGGCGCAAAAACTGGCTGTACCCGCTGCACAGGTGTTTAAAACCTTGGTGGTGAGTGTGGATAATCAATCGCTGGTGGTTGGCATCGTGCCTGTATCGTCGATGCTGAGTATGAAGTTAATCGCTAAAGCTGCGGGCGCTAAAAAAGCCCACATGGCAGAAGCATTAGCAGTAGAGCGTTCGAGCGGTTATGTATTAGGTGGTGTTAGCCCATTAGGTCAAAAAAAGCGTTTAATGACAGTGATTGACGCCTCTGCGCAGCAGTTCGATTGTATCTATGTCAGCGCTGGCAAAAGAGGCTTAGAGATTTCACTAAGCCCAGCCGATTTACAATGCTTACTCAATGCTAAGTTTGCCGATATTTGCGCTCAAACATAATGACATTTGCCATTAACTAACCGCGTTGCCTTTATGCGGGGCTCAAGCAGCTGATCATTGCGCTATCAAGATTCAAGCTATCAAGAGTCAAACTAGCAAGATCCACTTCAGCAATCATAGTGATACAGGATTATTGATTTATTTTGGCTTTAAACTCTGCTTGAGTTTGGTTATTGGCTTTTTGGTACCAATAATCCAGCATTCTCATCACTTCTGCTTGGGTGATATCTTCAGCTGTAACTTCAATTACGTCAGCGCTCGGGCTAATGACCTGACTACTGTGATCGCTTGCTATGGTTGCCCCAGATACAGGATTAAGTGATGGGTTGATTACAGTGCTAGACGCGACAGCCGCTATGGCAGCAGAAGCATTATATTGAGCCATTTCTTGGACAAAATCGCGTCCAATTTGTAAGCCTGATTTAATCAATTTATCTTGGGTAAATGCAATCGTGTTACCACTGCTATCGGTTAATGTTATGGCTGGTTTTAGATTAAATTTTTTGGCACTTGCCGCTGAGTTAATTGGTGGTAGCGTTAATCGATAATCTTGCTCACTGGCGTTAAAGCGCAAGACAATTACGTCAGAGATAAAGTCATTTTGGCTACCATTATCGCGGTAACGAGCTTGATAGCGAAAGGCTATTTGCTGCATACCATTAGGCAGAGTTGAGTCTAGCAATACCTTAGACTGTTGGTGTGATGCCTTATTATTGACGAATACCGTTTCGGTTCTGTCGGGCAAATGCAAACTAGCCGCAATAGCGTATTGGCTGAATAAACTAAAGCAAAGTAACGCGATAATGCTACGCATAATGTGATTCCGTGTAGATTGATTAAGTGGTTGTGAATGCTGGGCGATAATGCTCTGGTAATTCAAAGGTTTTTAGACTATGACTGATGGGGCATACAAAGCGGAAAAAACACGATGTTAGCGCTAAATCGGGGCAATGTTCAGCACCATTTCCATGTAAACGGTCGCCCACTACCGGATGGCCAAGACTAGCCATATGAATCCGAATTTGATGTTTACGTCCTGTGTCTATTTTTACCTGCACCTTGGATTGATCCAACGTAGCGTCGTAGGTGAGTAAGGTGGCGTATGATAGCGCGGGCTTATTATCAACAGGGCTATCAATGGTAACGGGCTTGCTCGGAAATGCACCTTCAACAATCACTTGATAGTATTTTTCTAATGCACGTGTTTCAAATAGTTTAGCGATGGCTGCAGTGGTTTTTTTACTGTGTCCAAGCACTAATAAACCGGTTGCAGCGCGGTCCAGACGATGAATAATAAACGCATTGCGTTGCGGTTGTAAGTTCAACTCGGCGTAGCGGTTGATGGTGGTGTGATCACTCCACTTTGAACCTTGGCAACGCATACCATAAGGCTTATACCAAATACTGTATTCACCTTCATCAAACAGTAACTCTGCCGGAGCAACTTGTTCGTCTAAAATATATTGATTGTAATAAAGATGCAGTTTATCTCCGGGTTGCAGAGGTTTTTTCGCGCGACGAATACGATTGGTTTGCTTGCCGTGACTGTGCCATATAGCGCCTTTTTGCATGGCATCTTTTAGCACTTGTTTACTCAAACCACTGGTTTGTGCTAGTAAATTGATAGCATCAGTACCATGTTCAGTTACATCAATATGGTATTCAGTTTTATCTACAATCATTTGCAACTCTATAGATCCATTCGGTACACGGTCATTTAGGGGTAAATGTTACCTTATTTGGCTGCTGTATGTTTATTAGTTAATGAAACTTTCTCTTGAGTCGCGTATCTGGGTATCATCTGCGGCAAAGTTGTTTTAGCATAATGCGACAAAACATAGCAGCAATTGGAGTAGGTAATTTGGAACACATCATTTGGGATCTTGACCCTGTGCTGATCTCGTTCATGGGGTTAAAGGTTCATTGGTATGGGGCGTTATTTGCATTAGCGATTGCGACTGGCTTTCAAGTGATGAAGCGCATTTACACAAAAGAGGGTTTAGATGTTGAATCTCTCGACAACCTGCTGGTTTATTGTGTGGTCGGCATTATTGTTGGTGCGCGTTTAGCCCATTGTATTTTCTACGATCCGAGTTATTACTTGGCACATCCGTTGAAAATTTTCGCCATTTGGGAAGGGGGACTTGCTAGCCATGGTGGTGGACTAGGGGCGATATTGGCCTTGTATTATTACCAGCGCAAAGTGAAGTTACCGTTTTTATTTTTACTTGATCGTTTAGCGATCGCGACTGCCATATTTGGCTTTTTTGTGCGTTTGGCAAACTTTGCTAATTCAGAGATTATCGGTGATCCAACCACGCAGCCATGGGGCATTATTTTCAAGCGGATTGATATGATACCGCGTCACCCTGCGCAACTGTATGAGTCGTTTGCTTATTTATTGATATTTGTTGGCCTTTACGCCATTTATAAATATACCAATATGAAGCAAAAGCACGGTGCGATATTTGGCGTGTTTTTAGTGTCGGTCTTTAGTGCGCGTATTGCGATTGAAAGCGTTAAAGTCAGTCAAGCGGCCTACCATGAATCAATACTCAGTGCCGGACAATGGTTAAGCTTACCGTTTTTATTCACTGGCATTGTATTGCTGATTATGGCTTACCGTAAACCCAGTTAAGCGCTAAGATACCATATAGAATCTATAACAAAAACGTTCTATGCCAGATGGCATAGGACGTTTTTTTATAAGGATGATTTAGCCATAAGTGACTTATTTATCCTACTGTTATTTTCTATAATGGTTTCATACCAGCAGGCAAATATTTAAAGCGCTGCATTTGTTCGTAATGCGTGTTGACAATTTTTTGCACTTGTTCAGTCGTGAGTTTAGTTTTCCACTGATGCTTGCCACCATTTCTAAAGAAGGCATTAGCATTTTCGTGTTTCTCTACAAAGCCGCGTTTATTTTCTTGGGCTTTTAGTTGTGCGAAAGAAGAGTGCTTAATGGCATTTTTTAATCTAACAGGATCCTTTTTCAAGCCTAAAAATGACTCCACTTTTCTGAAGGCTTTTTTGGGGGCATCCAAAATATCTTCGTAGCGTAAAATCAACTTTGAAGCATCATCGGCGGTCCAACTAGACACGTGCATAGACCAAGAGGTAATGATTTGCGGCACATGTGGTACTTCATTTGGTGTGCCAGTCATTTCTTCTGCCATATAAGCTATGGCTTCATCTATGGTGTAATCAAAGTAATTGGCCATTGAAATGGCCACATCTAGCGGGTTACGGACCACATAAATTGCCCCTGATGTTACCGTCGAATTATGCAGTGGCTGACTATTATATTCGCCCAAGTAGTTGTGGGTTTTGACAAATGTAGTGCCATTGGCTTGGTGAGCAATATCAGCCTGAACCTGTGGCCTCAGTACACTAATTTCTTCTAAAGTCAGTTCGGTGGTGGCCGTTTTATCTTTGGGTAAATAAGGTCTATAACGGTGCGCAGCCGATTCCGCTGTCGAAATGGTGTGCATGGTATTGATGTCGATTGGCTGATCTTGATTTTGAATGTAATTTTCTAAAAATGCACGCACCCAGGTATTACCCGATTTAGGGTAAGAGGCCACCCAAAGTATGTTTCCCATCCGTAATCCTTTGTTATTATTTTTGCGTCGTTCAATGCTGTAAAACTACCGATAATTGTCCGAAATGGCAAGTTTACTGGGGTGTTTAGCGAGGAATTAGAGTGTGATTATAGCGATGATAATATCACTCAATGTAAACCTTGTTATGCATATCACCTTTGATCCCCCACGGTTTATTGTTAAGTAATAAGATTGATTGCTTTACATCAAATTGCGAGCAAATGTAACATGCTTGTTAATGAATGCCTTGCGACAGTTTGCTAGAGGTAATTTAGGCTGTATTAGGTATAAAACAACAAGGAGAGTTTTTGATGAATGTTAATGCAACGCTGGTTGGTCAGTTAATTGTTATTTTCGCATTGGTAGTGGGTGTTATCAGTTATTTTATTGGTCGTCGTAAAACACAATCGCCGATTCTGGCTGGTGTGCTTGGCGCTGTATTATCAATTGTACCGCTATTTGGTTTGATCTATTTAGTGGTGTTGATGCTAAAGAGTGATGTTAATTTAGGCGCAGAAACCGCAAGTCATTAGCAAGGATGTGTACAATATTGTGACTAAGGACAGCACATATGAAGTATTTACCTTGTTTAGTCGCTAGTGTTTTAGTGTTATGTGCGAACTCACTAGCATTTCAACTATCGGTAAAATATTCGCCGGTAATCGATTATCTTCTATTGGTGCCCGATTTGAATAGTCACAGTTGGGAGTACTTATTAATCGCGGGTTATGATGCCTCGATTCGGCTGCTGGCAACTTTGTTTATTTTATTGATATTTAGGAAGATTGTTCCTCAGTCTCCCTTTAATGTTAAGGCTGCTGCTTTGATGCAGTTGCCATTTGTGCTTCTAGTCGTACTAAATTTCGATTCAACTGATTCAACATTAATTCCTGGCTCTGCTTACGAAGCATTCCGTTTAATCGGTTCTATTTCAGAGTGTGTTTCAGTATTAATGGCTTACGGCTTAATCGTTGCGTACAACAAATTCACCTCAGAAAAAATTGCGGTTACCTCTTCACCATAGCGTTGGGTATTATCAGTTGAGCCTTAAAAGGTGATAGCCAAGTTTTGTGGTACTTTACCGCGCTAACTCGGCTCTCATTCAGTCGCTGTGTCCGTGGGGTTACCCTGTAAACGCTTTGATTTTACCTAAGCAACCCTTTATACTTGCCGCTGCATTTTTATGCAGTGCGCGTTTATTAAATTTTAAGCTTAATGTACATATATTAAAGAGGTTGTCTTTCCGTAATGAATATTAAGCCGCATTAGTTTTTCCTCTCCTATTTGGATCGCTAAGATCCGTCCGTAATTGCTGCCTTGTTGGTAGTTTTTGTTGTATATCATTATCCAATATCATTTTGTCGTATTAATGAGTTAATTTCACTGCTGACGCGCGCAGATATTTCTGACGTTCACATCTGTTATTGGCATATTGGCTAACATTAAAACAGAGTAAAACACATGATACAAAGCATGAAAAAAGAGTGGTTCTCTAACATCAGTGGAGACCTATTAGCCGGTATTGTTGTCGCGCTGGCGTTAATTCCTGAAGCGATTGCCTTTTCGATTATTGCCGGGGTGGCTCCCAAAGTTGGCCTATATGCTTCCTTCTGTATTGCAGTCGTGATTGCGTTTACCGGCGGTCGTCCGGGCATGATTTCGGCCGCGACTGGCGCTATGGCGCTATTGATGGTGACCTTAGTTAAAGAGCATGGTCTTGAGTATTTATTAGCGGCGACGTTATTGACCGGCCTGTTTCAAATTGCAGCAGGTTACTTAAAACTGGGCAGTTTGATGCGATTTGTCTCGCGTTCGGTCGTGACCGGCTTTGTGAATGCGCTGGCCATTTTGATTTTTATGGCACAGTTACCTGAGCTTACAAATGTGACGTGGCATGTGTACGCCATGACCGCAGCTGGACTGGGGATTATTTACTTATTCCCATTAATCCCTGTGATCGGAAAATCCTTGCCGTCACCTTTAATATGTATTGTTGGCTTAACCATTTTTGCGGTGTATATGGGATTAGATATCCGTACCGTAGGCGATATGGGGCAGTTGCCAGATACCTTACCGATTTTCCTTTGGCCAGAAGTACCATTAACCCTTGAAACCTTAATGATCATCTTGCCTTATTCTGCTGGTCTTGCGGTTGTTGGTTTATTGGAATCGATGATGACAGCAACTATTGTTGATGACTTAACCGATACCCCAAGTGATAAAAACCGCGAATGTAAAGGCCAGGGTATTGCCAATATCGGTGCGGGTTTACTGGGCGGTATGGCGGGTTGTGCCATGATCGGTCAATCAATTATTAACGTTAAGTCTGGTGGTCGTGGGCGTTTGTCGACATTTTCGGCGGGTCTTTTTCTGTTAGTGTTAATCGTATTTCTGGGGGACTGGTTAAAAATGATCCCGATGGCAGCACTTGTCGCGGTGATGATCATGGTGTCTATTGGAACCTTCTCTTGGGATTCTATCCGTAATCTTAAACATCATCCTTTATCGACCAATCTTGTGATGGTTGCCACAGTAGTAGTAGTTGTCGCTACCCATAATTTAGCGATTGGGGTATTTGTGGGTGTGCTACTTGCCTCGTTATTCTTTGCCAATAAAGTGGGCCGTTTTATGGTGGTTAAAAGCAGCGACACTACTGCAGAAACCGGGCGTCATTATCACATTATTGGCCAAGTCTTTTTTGCCTCAGCAGATAAGTTCAGTAACTCATTTGATTTCAGAGAAGTGGTTGATAAGGTGACGATTGATTTATCTCAAGCACATTTTTGGGATATTACCGCCGTATCTGCTCTGGATAAAGTGGTGATTAAATTCCGCCGTGAAGGGACTGAAGTTGAGATAATTGGCCTTAACGCCGCCAGCGCGACCATAGTCGATAAATTTGGTGTGCATGATAAACCAGAAGACGTTGAAAAAATGATGTCTGGTCACTAAGCCCATAGCAACAGCATAAAAGGATAATAATGATGACAAATGTGATTGCCTGTATTGATGGTTCAAAAGCCACGCACGCGGTATCTGATGCTAGTGGGTGGGCGGCGATGAAGTTGCATGCCCCGGTGACGTTATTACATGTATTGGATAAGTCTGCCTACCCGACAGAGTTAAATTTGTCGGGAAATATTGGCCTTGGGAGTCGTGAGCATCTGCTGGCTGAAATGGTTGAGCTTGAAGGACGCATGAGTAAACTCGCGCTCGAACAAGGTAAATATATGCTCCAAGATGCTCAAACCAGCATTGTTGCTGCACAACCTTCGGTGGTGGTGCAAACACTGCAGCGCCATGGGGATTTAGTGGAAACGCTACTGGAGCAGGAAGCCGATGCCAGACTGGTGGTTATTGGCCGTCAAGGTGAGCAACATCAAGATCAGGCGCAAGCGATTGGCAGTCATTTAGAAAGTGTTATTCGCACCCTTAAGCAGCCGATTTTAGTGGTGATGGCTGAGTTTACAATGCCAAGCCGTTTTATGATTGCCCATGATGGCAGTGCTACTTCGAAAACCGTGCTTGAACGAGTGATTAGCAGCCCACTACTTAAAGGGCTCGAATGTCATTTAGTCATGGTGTCTGATAATCAGTCTCAAGCGCTAATCGAATTGACCTCAGTTGCCGACTCTCTTACTGAGGCTGGTTTTGAGGTAACAACTGCGGTTTGTCAGGGCGAAGTGCAAACGGCTCTTGAAGCTTATCAACTCGCACACCAAATTGATTTAATCGTCATGGGGGCTTATGGCCATTCACGTATTCGTGAGTTTTTTGTTGGGAGTAATACCACACGGATGATCAGTAAAAGTCATATTCCATTGTTGTTATTGCGTTAAGTAAAAGACGGCGTCCTGCTAGGGTCGCTTCGCTGCTAGGGCGTGACTTCGTCACTGCTAGGGTCGCTTCGCTGCTAGGGCGTGACTTCGTCACTGCTAGGGTCGCTTCGCTGCTAGAGCGTGACTTCGTC
>NZ_JACJER010000121.1:0-13943 GCF_014164185.1 Shewanella sp. SG44-6
CAGCTAACTTGCTATAGTAAGGTCTGTTAAATTATCTGTAAAAAGAGTCGACAACGTCTTTATGAGTACATCATCTGAATATGACTTTTGGGTCAAATTAGCGAGCCGCGCTTCAGTCGCTACAGCACTGTGCCTTATCGTGATCAAATTATTGGCTTGGTTGTATTCAGGCTCTGCCAGTATGTTGGGGTCATTAACGGATTCATTTGCTGATGCACTCGCGTCGATAGTTAATTTTATTGCCATTCGATATGCCATTGTTCCTGCGGACAAAGATCACCGATATGGTCACGGAAAAGCTGAGCCATTAGCGAGTTTGGCGCAAGCTGCGTTTATTTTAGGTTCGGCGTCGTTGTTATTATTGTATGGCGGCGAAAAGTTAATTCATCCAGTACCAGTTACCAATGCCATGAGTGGTATCGTGGTGACTATTATTGCGATAGTCATGACATTTGCCCTTGTTTTGTTGCAACGACATGCTTTGAAAAAAACTAAGAGCTCGTTAGTTGAAGCTGATTCGTTGCATTATAAGTCGGACTTATTATTGAATGCGGCTGTGTTGTTCGCTCTAATATTGGCGCAATATGGCTGGTGGTGGGCTGATGGTTTGTTTGCGGTGTTCATTGCATTTTTTATCGGCAATCAAGCGCTTGGGTTAGGTTATCGTTCAGTTCAAAGCTTGCTTGATCGCGAATTAGACACTGAGACTCGTGATAAAATTAAAGCCTTAGCTAAGCAAGATCCTCGCGTCCAAGGCATTCATGATTTACGTACTCGCCAGGCTGGGAAAACGACCTTTATTCAGTTGCACATGGAATTAGCGGGTAACTTATCATTGCATGATGCCCATGAAATAGCAGATAAAGCAGGCTTGACGATTAAAGCGGCGTTTGATGATGCAGAGGTGATTATTCACCAAGATCCGGTGTAGAGAGATTAGAGAATCGTAATCAATGCCAGCTCAACAATATTTGTATTTAAGCTGGCACAGGTTAGTGTTTAGTCGTGTTAGCTTAAAATCCCTGTGCACGAAATTGTGCTAAAGCTTGCTGCACTATGTCTGTAATACTGGCATCAATATCGACGGTTACCACTAATGGTTCATTAGTGGGTTCTTCTAATGTGGCAAACTGGCTATCGACCATGTTCTGTTTCATAAAGTGGCCTTTTCTTGCCATTATCCGCGCTAAAATCAGTTCATAGCTACCCTTTAAATATAAAAATCCGACCTGTTGATTACCTTTACGGATTTGATCTCGATAAGATTGTTTGAGTGCTGAGCAGCCAATGATCAACGTTTTATGTTGGGTTTCAAATTCGAAAGCCAAATCTCGAATACGTGATAACCAAGGTGCCCTATCGGCATCGTTTAGGGGTTCTCCTCGAGCCATTTTTTCTATGTTGGCTTGCGGATGCAGATCATCACCGTCTACAAAAGTGGCATTCATCACTTTTGCTAACAGTTCGCCTACGCTGCTTTTACCACATGCGCACACACCCATTACAATAATGCATTTCCCTGTCATTCTCTTACCATTCCTTAATATAAGCTTATATAATTAAAGGCTTATTTTTTCAGCTCAGTTTATGTCTTGAGTTTACTGATCTCATTGAGGTTTGTGAATTCGAATTAGCACTCTCATTAATCTCTTTGGAATATAGTATGGACACAATAGTACCAACCGCAGACCCGACTTACTTGCTGATGATCGCTGCGCTAGCCATTATCGCGTTATTAATACTGATTATTAAAATGAAACTGCACGCTTTTGTGTCATTAACATTGGTGTGTGTGGCAACAGCACTGGCCAGTGGTATTAATAGTGATCAAGTGGTGCCAACAATGATGGCGGGTTTTGGTGGCACTTTAGCTTCTGTTGCCTTGCTTGTTGGTCTTGGCGCTATGATAGGGAAGATTTTGGAGGTAACTGGCGGTGCGAAAGTGCTTGCTGATAGTTTAATTTGCCGTTTTGGTGAAGAAAAAGCCCCATTAGCCTTAGGTATTGCTTCGTTATTATTTGGTTTCCCAATATTTTTTGATGCCGGCCTAATTGTGATGATGCCGATTATTTTTAGTGTTGCTAAACGCTTTGGCGATTCACCTCTTAAGTATGCTTTACCGTCTGCCGGTGCATTTGCCGTGATGCATGCGTTTGTTCCTCCACACCCTGGACCGGTAGCGGCTGCGGATTTACTCGGCGCTAACATTGGTTTATTGCTCTTTGTTGGCATGATGGTGGCGATCCCCACTTGGTATATTGGTGCTTATTTATTTGGGTTATATGCGGGTAAAAAATTTGATATTCCCGTGTCAAAAGTGTTCCTCAGTACAGCTCCGATTATCGATGTCGATAAGATCCCGAACTTTGCCACGGTAATGTCGATTTTGCTGTTACCTGTGATACTCATTTTTATGGACACTGGGCTAAACACCTTAGCCGTTGCTGGCGTTATCGATGGTAAGTCACCAATAGTTGAATTACTGCGAATGCTGGGTAAGACGCCAATTGCATTACTGATTACCTTATTAGTATGTTTAGTGGTATTTGCCAAAGACTATGGTATGCAACAGCTTGAGAAATTGTGTGGCGACTCATTAGGGCCTATTTGCGCGGTTATATTAGTGACGGGTGCCGGTGGCATGTTTGGTGGCGTATTACGTGCAAGTGGAATTGGTCAGGCATTAGCGGATGCATTGTCACATACAGGTATGCCTCTAATCGTTGCGGCATTTGTCATTGCCACCTGTCTTCGGGTGGCACAAGGGTCGGCAACCGTGGCATTAACCACAACAGCGGCGTTAATTGCGCCTATGGTAGCGGCAACCGCTGGATTAAGTGCTTTGGATTTATGTTTTATTGTTATTGCCATTGCTGGTGGTTCAACTGTGTTATCACACTTTAATGATTCCGGTTTTTGGTTGGTTGGACGTTTAATGGGAATGGATGAAAAAACCACCTTAAAAACGTGGACCGTTATGGAAACCCTACTGGGTACTATTGCCTTTATCATTGTGGGTTCACTAAGCATACTGTTGTAAATATCAGCCAGTGATGGGGTTGATATTTTCGATACTAAAAAGCCGCAGTAGCGGCTTTTTGTTCATGTAATATAATGTGTTGATCGCCTTTAGATTATGTAAAAACAAGTTGATTAGTGATTTGGGATCGAGCTTGCTCTAATGCTGAATCTGCCCGCAAAATAAAACTGTCGATAGTATCATCGACTTGCCAGTTCGACACGCCAACACTGGCGCTAAAACGAATAGGCTTATTGGTTTCTGGTTCTCTTAGCGATTTATCGTCGTTGCTATGGCGAATATTCTCGGCAACATTTAAGGCTATCTTTTTGCTATTAGCTTGGATGATGGCAATAAACTCATCACCACACCAACGAGCGATTAAGTCGACTTCACCTAGATTGTTTTGGCAATGTTGAGCAAAATTAACTAAGGCTTTATCACCCATTTTATGGCCAAATAAATGATTAATTTGCTTTAAATCGTCTACGCCGATCAATAAACAATAAAGGTGCTCACGTTTAAGATTGGTATCGGTTATTAATCGCTGACTAAAATGCAATAGCCCTCGTCGATTCAGCACCTTGGTAAGGTAATCAATATAGATTTCCTTATTGAGTAAGTCCTTTAGCAAATAAGATTCAGTAATATCGAGCATGGTCATTTGAGTGGCGGGTTGTCCCTCCCAACTGATAACAGTCTCCAGTATTTTTACCCATATGAGACGACCACTTGAATGCAAGCACTGGATATCGACAGTCTGAGGTGTAATGGTATTGGCTAGCAATGCATTGTTAGCCTCTATTCGCTGTGCTTGATAACTAGGTTCAATGATACCCATAATCGATTTGAGTGACATAATACTTTGGCGATTAGGGTAACCAAGTAGGGTCGCGAGTGTTTCATTACAATATAGCGGGCTAAAGTTGCGATGCACCAAAACACCTTGCACCGATCCATTAGCTAACTGTTGATAGCGATGCTCACTTTGTACAACAGCTTGTTTGAGTGCGGTGACTTCGGTTAAATCAACAATCGTTATTTGCAGTGCTGTTCGACCTTGCCATTCGACAAGGTGTTCAATGGCTAATACATTAATCGTCATACCAAGACGGTTACGATTAATATAATTTCGCACCTGAGGCTTTTCGATTCCACTCATTAATGCATAGTAAGTGTGTGCCGCGAGATCCTGTAGTTCAGGATCGATTAACTCTAAAATACTTTTCAGCGCTAAGATTTCTTTAGCGGTTTGATAACCGAAGATTTTTGCATAACTATCATCTGCATACAGTGGTATAAAGTCTTGATGAATAACCACACCAAAAGGAGCATCAGAATTCACAATCTGTCCTTAGTTGAATATTACATTTTAGGCCGCAATTTTCATGGTACGTATACTATTGCTTCTGCAGCCAAGTCAATGCCATGTGTAAATGCGGTAACGTCGACTATTTGAGATCATGTTTTATATTAGAATTAGACAAAAATAGTGCTGCCACAGCAATAAGCTTAACAATGTTATAACATCATTATGGCTATATTGTGTAGTTCTGCTTTTAGTCCATTGATAGCTCTTTTAATTTACGAGTCAGAGTATTTCTTCCCCAGCCGAGGCGTTTAGCGGCTTCTTGTTTATGGCCTTGAGTATGTCTTAACGCTGTTTCAAGTAAGATACGCTCAAATTCAGGCTGAACTTCAGTTAATAAATCACTTTCACCCGCAGCAAGCTTTTCATCAATCCAATCTGTTAACGCGGTTTGCCAATCACTTGCTCCAGCTGTTTTCTGTTGGCTGCTAACCGGATCTTTGAGTAATTCTGGTGGTAAATCCTGTGGTAATATTTCTTGTCCAGAAGCCATTACAGTTAACCATCGACACGTATTTTCCAGTTGTCGCACATTGCCTGGCCAAGGTAAATTAGCCAGTTTTACTGCGGTGGCTTTGGTTAATATTTTGGGCTCTACGCCAATTTCTTTTGCTGCTGTGGTTAAAAAATGATTAGCGAGCTGGGCAATGTCTTCACGACGCTGTGATAATGGCGGTAGGTGAACTCGAATCACATTGAGACGATGAAATAAATCTTCACGGAAGGTGCCTTTTTGTACCAATACTTCAAGATTTTGGTGGGTTGCAGCAATAATGCGAACGTCCACCTGCACAGCTTGATGGCCGCCAACACGATAGAATTGTCCATCAGCAAGCACTCGTAATAACCGAGTTTGCACATCGATTGGCATATCACCAATTTCATCTAAAAATAAGGTACCGCCATTGGCTTGCTCAAAACGACCTTGGCGCACATTCGCGGCACCTGTAAATGCTCCTTTTTCGTGACCGAAGAGTTCTGATTCAATCAAATCTTTTGGAATGGCAGCCATATTAAGCGCAATAAAGGGTTTTTCTTTACGCGGACTGTGTTTGTGCAATGCCCCGGCAACGAGTTCTTTACCTGTACCCGATTGACCATTGATCAATACACTAATTGACGAACGAGATAAGCGACCTATGGCCCGAAAAACTTCCTGCATCGCTGGTGCTTCACCAATAATTTCAGGGGTTTTAATCGAAGTATCTATCACCGGCTGAGGTGTTTGCTCTGTGGCATGAGTCAGTGCACGTTCTACTAAATTAATCGCCTCGTCGATATCAAACGGTTTGGGCAAGTATTCAAATGCACCTGCTTGATATGCGCTCACCGCACTGTCTAAGTCAGAGTGAGCTGTCATGATGATCACTGGAATATGCGGATAATGCAGCTGTAAGCGATCCAGTAAGGTTAACCCATCAGTCCCTGGCATGCGGATGTCTGACACTATGACTTGTGGTTGAGATGCCTCTAAGGCTTGCCATAAAGATTCTGCAGCAGCAAAGCTGGCTGTTGACAGTGATGCGCCTTTAAGAGCTTTTTCGAGTACCCAACGGATCGAACTATCATCATCGAGGATCCAAACTTGTTCACTAATGTTCATGTTACTACCTCATTCTGCCTACATAGGGCATGCTAGTTATTGTAATGGCAGATTAATAATAAATTCGGTATGACCTGGAACCGAAATACAATCGATGCGACCGCGGTGTAATCGGGCAATGTTGTGTGCAATGGATAAACCTAATCCAGACCCTTCATCCCGACCGGTAACCATAGGGTAAAAAAGGGTATCCAATAGTTCAGATGGAATACCTGGGCCGTTATCAATAATCGACAATGCAAGTACCACTTTATAGCGGTGGGTTCCAATCGTGACCTGATGCTGGGTGCGAGTGCGGATAACAATATCTCCGCCACAATGCTCTAAAGCCTGAATGGCATTTTGGACAATATTCAATACAGCTTGTTGCATTTGATCTGAGTCCATTTCAATGTCAGGAATGGACGGGTCGTAATCTCGTTTTAAATGGATATTGTCTGGCAGCGCCATTTCAATTAGTTTAAGCACCTTTTCAATGACTTGATGAATACTTTGTTGTGTATGCTGTGTCGGACGTTGCGGGCCAAGTAAGCGGTCTACTAGATTACGCAACCTATCTGCTTGTTCGATGATTAAGGTGGTAAATTCTTTTAAATCAGGTGAAGTTAGTTCTCGAGATAATAACTGTGCCGCACCACGAAGGCCGCCCAGTGGGTTTTTAATTTCATGAGCTAAGTTACGGACCAAAAACTGTGCAGCTTGCTGTTGCGCGTCCATATTCAGCTGTTGATGAATACGCCGCTGTTGATCCACTTGACGCAGTTCTAAGATGCTGAGGTTATTATCATTTTCAATTGGCATCAAGGTAATATCAACAGTGTGATGCTGACCATCAAGGGTAATCAATACGGCAGTATTAATGGTGAGCCCTTGGCCGGCATTAACGGCATCGCGCAATAACTGTGGCTCAACTCCCATAAGCTGATAAAGTTCAGGAAGCGTTTGTTCTAATAGCTTGTGGTTACCGACCCCCAATAATTGTTCAGCAGCAGCATTGGCATAATATGGCTTGAGCTGATTATTAATAACCAGCACAGCGGTAACTAAGTGATTGAGCAGGTTATTTGTGTCCATTAGCCGTCCTAGTATAGGGTTGCACTATCATATTGCACCGAATTGGTGCAATTCGCAACCCGAAACACACAAGCTCTCACTAAGATAAGTAGTCACACATATTTTTTTAAGTTAATGAATAAACTGATTTTTATCTTATTTACTTGGACTTTCTTGCGGGTCCAAATACAGATGCTTGGTGAAGAAATATCTTTCTAGGAGAGCTTGATGCAAGGACTTTGCCGCTTTGTGTTACAGCATTAACAACCAGTGAGTGTTCACCTCGGTTAATGCCGGTTAATGTAAATATATTTGATGCTTGAGGTGGTGCAGTGACAATACCATCAACCAATAATGTCATCATCACACCGCGAGGCAGTTCCGGAGAGACACTTACTGATACAGTGAACGCGCCGTTATTATCTCGAATCGTTGCCTCTTCTTGAGGAGAAGTGATTGAGATTGAGTAGCTAATTGGGGCTTCTTTTGGCTCAGTGGTGTTGATTTTGGTGGGAGTGTTAATGGTTATATTATTCTGCGTATTTTCTTTTAGATCAACAGCTTCAGCATTCTTTTTCGCTTCATCTGAGTAATGCACTTTACCATTTTCATCGACCCAGCGGTAAACGGTTGCGAGGCTTTGCGCGCTTAATAATAATAAACCAATAAGGATGAGAATACGCATAATGCACTCCATAAAACGATAGTTTCAATTAGAGTAGACGTTTTTATAAAAAAAATCAGCTTAAACTGTGTTGTTTAAGCTGAATGTAAGCGGGCACTATTAAATCAATATTGTTTATTAAGGTGCAATAACCCTATATATATTGGCAGCAGTACTCTGAAATTTGTGCCGTACGGATACTAAAGCTCACATTTGGTGCAAGCTGAAAGTGAGTACCTGTAGCATAGACTGCCCATTCAGTTTGACCAGGCAATAACACTTCAAATTCGCCTGAGATGACCTGCATTATTTCACCTTGAGCAGTAGCAAATTCATATTCACCAGGCAACACAACACCTAAAGTTTGTTTACTGTCATCAGCCAATACCACACTTCTACTAATCACTTTACCGTTAAAATACACATTGGCTTTTTTAGCGACGCTTACCTGTTGCAACATACTCATATATTCTCCTTAAAAATCATCTTGAGTTGAATCTATCTGCGTTTGTCGGAAATATCTAGTTAAATGTTTTCATCTTGTATCATTAGCGTCGCTTCGCTGCTAGGGCGTGACTTCTTCACAGCTAGAATCGCTTCGCTGCTAGGGCGGACTGCGTACTGCTAGAGTTGCTTCACTGCTAGGGCGTGACTTCGCTGTTAAGCTGTTGACTTTATAGCCTCTAGCCGCGAAGCGTACTAGCAGCGCAGCGTCCTAGGCTCTTTTGCATTTAGCCTGTAGAGATCAGGCAACAAAAAGCCCAGATGCAGGCATCTGGGCTTTTTAGGTCTTAATGAGTGTTGCCACTCATTAATGGTAATTAACTGCGGTTATTACGCTTACGCTCGTTTTCAGTTAAGAATCTCTTACGAACACGGATGTTCTTAGGAGTTACTTCAACTAATTCATCATCATCGATGAATTCAAGAGCTTGCTCAAGTGTCAGTGTAATAGGAGTCGTCAATACTTGTGCTTCATCAGTACCTGATGCGCGCATGTTAGTTAGCTGCTTACCTTTCAAACAGTTTACTGTCAAATCGTTAGAGCGAGCATGAATACCCACTACTTGACCTTCATACACTTCAGCAGCGTGACCAATAAACATACGACCACGGTCTTGTAATGCGAATAAGGCGAATGTTAGTGCTTTACCTGTTGCGTTTGAAATCAATACGCCGTTAGCGCGTTGACCAATATCGCCACCTTTGTGTGGACCGTAATGATCAAATGAATGATAAATTAGACCAGTACCAGATGTTGCAGTTAAGAATTCGGTTTGGAAACCAATTAAGCCACGGCTTGGGATAACGAAGTCGATACGTACACGACCTTTACCATCAAGCTGCATGTCTTTCATTTCGCCTTTACGAACACCTAATTTTTCAATTACGGTACCTTGATGATCTTCTTCAACATCAACAGTAACTGTTTCGTATGGTTCACATAACTCACCATCGATTGTTTTTAGAATAACTTCTGGACGCGATACAGCTAATTCATAACCTTCACGACGCATGTTTTCAATTAGAATCGATAAGTGTAATTCACCACGACCTGAAACGCGGAAACGGTCTGGACTTTCTGTTTCTTCAACACGTAGTGCTACGTTGTGAACTAATTCAGTCTGTAAACGTTCAAGAATGTTACGTGAAGTAACGTACTTACCTTCTTTACCCGCGAACGGAGAAGTGTTTACTTGGAATGTCATCGTTAGTGTTGGTTCATCAACAGTTAACGGTGGCATTGCTTCTACTGCATTCACAGCACAGATAGTGTCAGAGATTTTAAGCTCGCCTAAACCTGTGATGGCAACGATGTCACCAGCATTTGCAATTGGTACTTCAGTACGATCTAGACCCATGTAACCTAATACTTGGCCCATTTTACCGTTACGTGTCTTACCGTCAGCGCCAATAATGGTCACTTGTTGGTTAGTCTTAACGCTACCACGGGTAATACGCCCAATACCGATAACACCCACGTATGAGTTATAATCGATTTGAGAAATTTGCATTTGGAATGGCGCTTCTGCATCAGCATCTGGGAAAGACACTTTCTCAACGATAGTTTGGAATAGCGGCGTCATATCATCGCTCGCTACATCTGGATCTAAGGTTGCAAAACCATTTAATGCCGAAGCATAAACGATTGGGAAATCCA
This sequence comes from Shewanella sp. SG44-6, assembly GCF_014164185.1. Classification (NCBI taxonomy): domain Bacteria; kingdom Pseudomonadati; phylum Pseudomonadota; class Gammaproteobacteria; order Alteromonadales; family Shewanellaceae; genus Shewanella; species Shewanella sp. SG44-6. Next base: position 9,870 of record NZ_JACJER010000121.1, read on the forward strand.
GTTGTTCGTCAGTGGCACCTAAGTTAACGAATAAATCGAATACTTGGTCAATAACCCAATCTGGACGAGCACTTGGACGGTCAATTTTGTTGATAACAACAATTGGCTTAAGGCCTTGAGCGAATGCTTTCTTGGTTACAAAGCGAGTTTGTGGCATAGGACCATCAACTGCATCAACCAAAAGTAATACTGAGTCAACCATAGATAGAACACGTTCAACTTCACCACCGAAATCGGCGTGGCCAGGAGTATCTACGATATTAATACGGTAGTCGTTCCACTGGATGGCTGTGTTCTTTGCCAGAATGGTGATCCCACGTTCTTTTTCAAGATCGTTAGAATCCATAACCCGCTCAGTAGCTTCTCCACGAGATGCAAGGGTTCCTGACTGCGCCAACATTTTGTCAACCAGGGTTGTTTTGCCATGGTCAACGTGGGCAATAATGGCGATGTTACGTAAATTCTCTAGCACGGATAAACCTCTAAACCAGCAAATAAAAAAAAAGGATCTAACAGTAGTTATAGGTTATAGCTACTGTAAAAAAGCGTGCCATTCTACTTCACAGCAGCTTTTGTAGATAGGATTATTTTTGAACACTTGTAAATCTATCGCTTGCTATGGATTAAAAAACAGCATAAAACGTTTATATATTAAGCATAACCATACTGTAATACAAAAATGTGACATTGTTTAAAATAGCCATATTTACAGGGTGCACTATTATGGACTTTTGCACCATGATGAAACATAGTGGCGCTCGAAGATGGTGCAGATTTATTTTTTTGAAGATTTGATAGAAGTCTCATATCAATAAAATCAATTAGTTAGCGAAGTGGCATGAATATCGCTTATTACAGACCATTATGTACAGATTCGTTTTCCAGATGCACCATCTGGCGAATACCAAGATTATATTAAGGGACAACCCTTTACCCTACCGGAGGCTTGAGAATGTCAGTTGAATCAGTTTTAAAACAACTTGTAGAGTTAGAAGTTAAGTTTGTAGACTTACGCTTTACCGACACTAAAGGTAAAGAGCAGCACGTTTCTATTCCTTCTCATCAAGTAAATGAAGAATTTTTTGAAGACGGTAAAATGTTTGATGGCTCTTCAATCGCAGGCTGGAAAGGCATTAATGAATCTGACATGGTACTCATGCCTGATCCTACAACGTTTGTACTTGATCCTTTTACTGAAGAAACAACCGCACTTATTCGTTGTGATATTTTAGAGCCTGGTACTATGACAGGTTATGATCGCGACCCACGTTCAATTGCAAAAAAAGCTGAGCAGTATCTCATTTCTACTGGTATTGCAGATACAGTATTGATTGGTCCAGAGCCTGAATTCTTCCTATTTGACGATGTCCGTTTTGGTACTGACATGTCAGGTTGTTTTGTTAAAATTGATGCTAAAGAAGCTTCATGGAACTCAGCTAAAAGCTATGAAGAAGGTAACACTGGTCACCGTCCAATGGTGAAAGGTGGTTACTTCCCAGTTGCGCCAGTTGACTCTTCACAAGACTTACGTTCAGCAATGTGTTTAGTGCTGGAAGAAATGGGTCAAGTGGTTGAAGCGCATCACCATGAAGTGGCAACAGCCGGTCAAAACGAAATCGCTACGCGTTTTAACACATTGACTAAAAAAGCGGACGAAATTCAAATTCTTAAGTATGTCGTTCATAACATGGCTCATGCTTATGGCAAGACGGCGACATTTATGCCAAAACCAATCGTTGGCGACAACGGTAGTGGTATGCACGTGCATCAATCTTTGTCTAAAGATGGCGTAAACTTATTTGCTGGTGATAAGTATGCTGGTTTGAGTGACCTTGCTCTTTATTACATTGGCGGCATCATTAAGCATGCTCGTGCATTGAATGCATTCACTAACCCAAGCACTAACTCTTACAAGCGTTTAGTGCCACATTTTGAAGCGCCAGTTATGCTTGCGTATTCTGCTCGTAACCGCAGTGCTTCAATTCGTATTCCAGTGGTACCAAGCCCTAAAGGTCGTCGTATCGAAGCGCGCTTCCCTGATCCACATGCAAACCCATATTTAGGTTTTGCAGCATTGCTAATGGCTGGTCTTGACGGTATTCAAAACAAGATCCACCCAGGCGAAGCGATGGATAAAGATCTATATGACTTACCTGCTGAAGAAGCGGCTGAAATTCCACAGGTTGCGACTTCATTAGAAAACGCACTAGAAAATTTACAAGCGGATCATGAGTTCTTAACTAAAGGCGGCGTGTTCAGCGAAGACTTTATTCAGTCTTATATTCAGCTTAAAACAGCAGAATCTGAGCGTGTAGCGCGTACTACTCATCCACTTGAGTTTGAAATGTACTACAGCTTGTAACGACTCAATTGCTTCGGCAATAAATCAGTCAACAAAACCCGATAATCACTTATCGGGTTTTTTATGTGAAAAAATAACAATCTTGTCAGGCTTATTTTTTGTAGTGCGCAATTGTTTGATATTTTTGTGAATAACGTAAGTTTTTAGAGGATTTCACTCAAGAGTGTGATATTTATACCGTTAATCACTCACTCAAAAACGATGTGTTCAATGGATAAGAAAGACCTCAAGCTATTAGAAATACTGCAACGTCAGGGCCGAATGGCTGTTTCTGAATTAGCCGACAAGGTTAATATGTCAGATACTCCTTGTTTGCGACGAGTCAAAAAGCTTGAGCAAGATAAGGTTATTTTAGGTTATGGTGCGCAAGTTGATCCGCTAAAGGTAGGCTTGAATGTGGTGGTTTATACATCGGTTCGTTTAACTGAGCATACTGATCAATCAACCGCATTATTTGAATCTACTATGGCGCAACTCCCACAAGTGATGGAGTGTGCAGTAGTGACTGGGGCTTATGATTATGTGCTCAAAATAGTTGCTAAAGACTTAGTTTCCTATGAGCACTTCATCAAGAAATCTCTTGGTAACCTCAAGTTTGTCGCGAGTATTGAAACCACTGTGGTACTAAAGCAAATTTTTAGCCGCACTGCGTTACCGGTAGATGAATCGCCGATCGATTGATCTACCCTGGAATATCAATCAGTTCAACAATCTCCAAAGCAGCTGTCAGAACATCATAGATGACGAATGTAGAGACAGTGCTTTTGGGTATTGAATTGATGTTTTTGCTAATGACTAGCCTTGCTCCATTGACTCAATAAACTTATTTGATTCAGCGATTGATTTGTTCATGTCGTTAATCAGGCTGGATATGTCGGTTTGTAAATTGGCAAAATCGCCTTTAATGGCCCCAATCGCTTGCGCGTTTAGGTTATGTTTTAAATACAACATATTGTCTTTCATTGCCGTTAAAATGGGTGGCATTTTTGCTTCGGCACGACGCATGCTTTTGACCAGCGAGTTATATGAACGCTTGGTCTCATTGAGTTTGTTGGTGCTGTTGCGGCGTAAACTGGCTTTGCTAATTTCTTCGATTTCAGTTTGCCATTCGTCAAATAATGCATCAGCGACATCTTCGACTTTCTCGATGCGATTGCTGACTTCATCAGCTGCAGATTGAGCTGACTCATATTCATCTTTGGCTTTATTGTAGGCATCTTCTAAATCACCGCCATCAAATGCCAATAATGCCTGCATTTCTGCCAACGCAGAGCTAAACTCCTTTTGAGCGTCTTGTTGCGACTCTTTAGCGCTTTGTACTCTATCAACCATAATGTCGCGCTTGTGATAGCCGACTTTTTCCATTGCACCGTAGTAGGCGCTTTGACAACCGCTCAACAGTAAACTGCTACTTAATAGTGCCAGTGATATCCATTTTTTCATCAATGTGTCTCTTTTATTGTGTGAGGCGAAAAAGACTTCGCTGAGGTTAATTATTTGATTAACTGCCTGATTTAAATTTTGCAGCGTCGATGATGCTCCACAAATGGAATAGACCACCAATGATTGCAGGGATCACCAGCACAAAAAAGAAATAGCAAACGGCAGTAATGCAGAAAAATAATAAAGCCGCTAAGATACGCCCTTGTAAAAGCTGCCCTAAACCCGGGAAAAACAAACTCGCGACAGCTGCGGGCAATGTGCTCGCAGCT
>NZ_JACJER010000122.1:0-13625 GCF_014164185.1 Shewanella sp. SG44-6
AAAGTGTTGTTTTAACCGCTACTAAAAGTAACCATTAAACGCAATTTTGTGGAGGCGCGACCCGGAGTCGAACCGAGATAGACGGATTTGCAATCCGTAGCATAGCCATTCTGCCATCGCGCCATGCTTTAACCAAAATCAAATCCATCGGAGGAGATAAGAAATTGGAGCGACATATCGGGTTCGAACCGATGACCTATACCTTGGCAAGGTATCGCTCTACCAACTGAGCTAATGTCGCATTTGTATCTCTTTAACGCTCTATTTAAAACGAGACGTTGCAATAAGAGGATTTTTCCCCTGACTGCGGAATGGCATTCTACCGTTTTAGCTCTGATAGTCAATCAATAAAAACAGATTTATTGCAACAAAATGACTGTTTGATGTATAAATCATCATTCTGATTAAATATATTACAAGGCGGATAAAAAAGCATCTCCAAAGAGATGCTTTCAAGACTACATACCTGGGTAAGTACTCAATAAACAGCGATATTCACTTTGCAAACCTTGTTAAACATCCACTGTCAGCAAACTTGGTACTAATTAAATATTAGTTTTTAGGTAGTGATAATGTGGTTAAGCCAAGCATTTTTTGCATAACGCCAACAACCTGGCAGCTATAACCAAATTCATTGTCATACCATACGTACAAAATGGCACGTTTACCCTCTGCAATCGTTGCTTGTGAATCGACAACACCTGCATAACGTGAACCCACTAAGTCACTTGAAACAATTTCAGTCGATTCAGTAAAATCGATTTGATTTTGTAACCCAGATTGCAATGCGACATCTTTTAAGTATTCATTCAGTTCATCACGATTAGTTTCGTGTTGTAAATTAACACTGATGATAGCCATAGAGACGTTAGGCGTTGGAACGCGAATCGCGTTACCGGTTAGTTTACCCGCTAATACAGGCAATGCTTTAGCAACAGCTTTAGCCGCGCCGGTTTCGGTAATGACCATGTTAAGTGGGGCGCTACGTCCACGGCGATCTGCACTGTGATAGTTATCAATTAAATTTTGATCGTTAGTATATGAGTGAATCGTTTCTACGTGACCATTTTCAATCACATATTTGTCATTAACCGCTTTTAACACTGGTGTGATGGCATTAGTTGTACAACTTGCCGCTGACACTATGGTGTCTAAATCAAGGATATCGTTTTCATTAACGCCGTAAACGATATTTTTAATCGCACCTTTGGCTGGAGCTGTTAATAATACTTTTGCTGCTCCAGGGCTCTTAAGGTGTAAACCTAAACCAGCTTCATCTTTCCAAATACCTGTGTTATCAACAATTAACGCATTGTTAATATCATACTTAGTGTAATCAACTTCATCTGGTGAGTTAGCGTAAATGACTTGAATGTAAGTTCCATTGGCAATAATTGCGTTGTTTTCTTCGTCAACTTCAACCGAACCATTAAATGGTCCGTGTACTGAGTCACGACGTAATAAACTGGCACGCTTTTCTAAATCACCTTTTTTACCACCACGCAATACAATGGCACGAAGGCGCATTTTATTACTTTTACCAGTACGCTCAATGAGTAAACGAGCTAACAAACGCCCTATTCGACCGAAGCCATAAAGTACAACATCACGAGCTGGGGTGTCATCACCATGATTAACCGCTTCTGACAACTCCTGTGCCATATAAGCTTCGATACCACTTGCATCCTTGTTATCACGCCAGTAATTAATCGCTAATTTACCAATATCGACTCGGCAATGCTTGATGGCTAATTTGCTAAGTGCTACAACAAATGGGAAACTTTCACGAAGACGTAATTTTTCACCGACATGACGACGTACTAAACGGTGTGACTTAATGATTTCGATGGTTGATGCATTGAGTAGTGGTTTACCATATACCATAACCTCAATACCTTGGTTACGATACAACTTGCCAAGCAACGGTTGCATTGCTTCTGCCATTTCGAAACGTTCTTGCCAGCTTTGTAAATGTTTATCTGCGCTCATGTAGGGATCCTTTATCTCACTTTTCTCGTTTTTTCAGAAAGGTTTGAGTAACAAAAAGAAAAGACCAATAATTTAGTATATTGTATGGGGGTGGCCCCCTGTTGGTCGCCGACATTGTAAAGAAATACAGCCGATTTCGCTAGTAACAAATTTTCGGTAAATGTGTAATTTTATTAGACAATTTACCGCTCGGAGACGCTTTTGAGCCATAATTTTGTATTAATTACATCATTTACAGTTATCGGGGCCTGTTTTGGCCTTTTTGGCTGCGATAATGACCGAAACAGCGACCTTATTTGTAAAAATAATCCTGAACTTTGTAGTGATTTACACAAAGATAGTTGGTGCCGATTTGAGAAAGGTGACCTGATCCGCCACAGATATGCGTTAAAACAGAGCTCATCGCCTACAGGTAAACAACTTTACCAGCAACTTATTTACTTAGAGAAATACAGTAAATGCATCGAATTGGCTGCTGGTGTACAACATAAAATTAATACTGACCGAACCCGTGATCGAGAACGCGCTTTTGCGGTAAGCACTCAGACACTCAGCGAACTTCAAGAAACCACCCGTGCAAATAACGAAGTGCATTTAGCTTTTTATCGTTGGATGCGTTTTAACGATCAAGCAGGATTAGCGATTGTAGAAAACACTTATAAGCAAGGATTGCTTGTCGATAACGATATCATTACTCAACTAGCAGCCTATTATGTGAGAGTTTCGCCTAATGATGCCAAAACGCTTTATTTGCATTTGCTTGCTACCACCAAGCCAGCAGATATTGATCCTGACTGGTTTTTAGCCCTCGCTTCTATTTACCGCCAACAACAAGATAGTGAAAAAGAATACCTGTTAACCAGAGCCAACTTATTGATCAGTGAAAACCAAGCAGATGAACAACAGTTATTAGCTATCATTAAGGGGGATCAAGCGCTTGCATCGACATTAGACAGTCAAGCCATTGAACTCGTCTCAGTGGTAATGAGCGAACAATTTGCCAATAGTCACAGTGAAGCATTATTAAAATAAGCTAGGATTGTGAACTTTGAATCCATTTTGTGGCTTATTAAATTTATTATTACTTACAAAACTGTGCTTAAAATATCTTCAAAATGGGCTAAATGTAAAAAAAATACGAATATTATTGGCTTAATTCGGCATATTTGGGTGATTTAACTTGATTATTACGGCCAATTTGGTAATTTTACAACCAGGCGAATGATATGCCACCAAATTATTTTAACTTGAGGGATATGAGATGACTATCCGTGTAGCAATTAACGGCTATGGCCGTATCGGTAGAAACGTTCTACGTGCACTGTACGAAAGCGACAAAGATTACCCAATCGAAATCGTTGCGTTAAACGATTTAGGTGATGCTTCTATTAATGCTCATTTAACTAAGTACGATACTGTACATGGTCGTTTCAACGCGAAAGTTGATCATGACGATGAAGCTATCTATGTTAATGGCGACAAAATTTTAACTTTCCAAGAACGTGACCCATCAAAGTTACCTTGGGCAGAATTAAAAATTGATGTTGTCTTTGAATGTACGGGTATTTTCACATCAAAAGAATCTGTGCAACCACACCTTACTGCCGGTGCTAAGAAAGTTATTATTTCAGCTCCTGGTAAGAATGTTGATGCCACAATCGTATATGGTGTAAATAACGACATATTAACTTCAGACATGACAGTCATTTCTGGTGCATCATGTACCACTAACTGCCTTGCACCTATTGCTAAGCCGTTAAATGATGAAATTGGTATTGAATCTGGTTTAATGACCACGATCCACTCTTACACCAATGATCAACGTCTATCTGATGTTTACCATACAGATTTACGCCGTGCTCGCGCTGCGGCAATGTCGATGATCCCTACTAAAACCGGTGCAGCTGCTGCAGTAGGTTTAGTGGTTCCTGAGCTTATGGGTAAATTTGACGGTTTAGCGGTACGAGTGCCAACAATCAACGTGTCTTTAGTTGACTTAACATTCTTAGCCTCTAGAGACACCACTGTTGAAGAAGTGAATGCCATCATTACTCGTGCTTCACTAACGTCACCAATGTCTGAAGTATTAGCGATTAATGAAGAGCCATTAGTGTCTATCGACTTCAACCATAATCCTTTCTCTTCTAATTTCGACGCTACACAAACTCGTGTTAACGGTCGATTAGTGAAAGTAATGTCATGGTATGACAACGAATGGGGTTTCAGTAACCGCATGTTAGACAACGCTGTAGCGTTAATGAACGCCAAGTAATTAAACTATAAATTAGCTCGTTAAGAACTAATTTAAAGTAAACTTAATAGCCTCGCATTTGCGGGGCTTTTTTATTTATTAAAAAGTTAGTTCATCGCTCTGGGATTCAAATAATACTGCAATTTTCTATTATCATTAAATTCATCGCCTACAATTTTATCAACACGCTAAAATCATACATACACTGTTAGCTGTTACATCCTATTACCCAATATCTATTGCTTATAAGTGACGAAGTCGAATAGCACTAAATAAAGTAAGACAGATTCGACTCCCCTTCTATTTCAATTCGTTCACTAGTCTATTAATCGTACAAAATGGAATGAAAGTAATGAAATGAATTATGAGTAAAGGTAAGTTATTACAACATAGAGCACAAAATTCGACCAATAGAGCCTTGTTTATTTTCTGTTTATAGCTGATATTTTAAATCATTAAATATTATTTATTTACAAAAGGTCAAAGGAATTAAAAATGGCGAGCAAATTTAATTTAACTATCGGCAACCGTATTATCTTAGGTATTGCCGTTGTATTGTTTTTAGTCATGGGTACCGTTATTCCTTTCGTACTATCTGAATTCTCAGCCACTATCGATAGCGCCGAGCAACGCGAGCTACACAAGCTATATGAAACGGCTACAGCTGATATTGAATCAACAGGGAAATTGGCTCAAGCTTTAGCAACGGTCATTGCTAGCGATAGAGAATTACAAAAGCTATTCAGTGAGGGCAATAGAAATGAATTAGCGGCTAGAACTATTCCGCTTTTCGACTCATTAAAAACTAGTTATGGCGTTCGTCAATTCCAGTTCCACTTACCTCCTGCGACGTCCTTTTTAAGGGTTCACAAGCCAGAGGAGTTTGGGGATGATTTATCCTCTTTTAGACAAACCATCGTTGTCGCAAATCGAGACAAAAAAGCGGTTAAAGGACTAGAAAAAGGAGTCGCTGGGATAGGCATTCGCGGAATTATGCCGATAAATTATCAAAACAAACATATTGGCTCTGTTGAGTTTGGTATGTCTTTTGGACAAACATTTTTTGACGAATTTAAAAAAGATTATAACGTCGATATTGCTCTCTACACTGAGAAAAATGGACGATTTGAAGCTTTTGGAACCACAACAAAACCTAATAGTTTTTCAAATAATGCCGATTTAACGCAAGCATTTAATGGTGAAGTGCTTAATAGCCAGTCAACATTAAACGACACCCCCTATGCTATCTACTTACGTCAAATAAAAGATTTTTCTGGCCAACCTATTGGCGTCCTAGAAATCGCAATGGATCGTACTCATAATACGAGTGCACTAAAGACAGTATCTTTAACCATGATTTTTGTAGGTATTATTGCGTTATTATTAGGGATAGCCATTGCTTGGGTGGTAAGCAGAAGTATTACAAAGCCAATTAATACTACCACTAACACGATGAATAATATTGCAGATGGCGATGGCGACTTAACCCTGCGTTTAACCGTTATCGGCAACGATGAAATTACTCAGCTATCCAAAGCATTCAACCAATTTGCTACCAAGGTTCATAGCACAATTACCCAAGTGATGTCAGCTACTCAGCTGCTTAATAACTCTGCTGAACGCTTATCTAATATTACACTTGAAACACGATCTGATACCGTTCAACAGCAACAGGAAACTGAGCAGGTTGCGACCGCGATGAATGAAATGAGTGCAACCGTTCAAGAGGTTGCACAAAATGCTACTCAAGCAGCTGATGCTGCCCAAAAAGCCAATGAAGCAACAGAAACGGGAAAACTTGTCGTCAGCGCAGTGTCATCAGAAATTAATCAATTAGCATCAGAAATCAACATTGCGACAGAAACTGTTTCACATTTACAAAGCCAAACAACAGCCATTGATAGTGTACTGGAAGTAATTCGCAATATTTCTGATCAAACTAATTTGTTAGCTCTGAATGCCGCAATCGAAGCTGCTCGCGCTGGCGAACAAGGCAGAGGCTTTGCTGTTGTTGCTGATGAAGTTCGAACCTTAGCAAGCCGAACACAGGCCTCAACCCAAGACATTCAAGCCATGATAGAACAATTACAAAGTGGTGCAGCGAAAGCAGTTCAAGTCATGAAAGAAAGTAGTAAGGTCACAGATTCTTGTGTAGCACAGGCAAATAATGCCGACCGAGCGCTCGATGACATTTTTGCAGCGGTCAATACTATCACTGAAATGAATATTCAAATCGCCAGTGCAGCAAATGAACAATGTGCGGTATCAAATGAGATTAATAAAAACATCAATAACATCAACTATATCGTTACTAAGACTACGGATGGTGCAATGCAAACAGCCAAGGCAAGCGAGGACCTTGCTGATTTGTCTAAGCAACTTAATACCTTAGTTGGGCAATTTAAAATTTAACAGAATACCGCATCACAACAATAACAATTGAGAATAAAAAAACCGACATGGAGTCGGTTTTTTTATCTGGCTAGTAATTGATTCGCAAACTTAGCTATTTACTTATGCGTTGCCCTTCACTTTCATATTCAATTCTTTGGCAAAATCGAGCATGCGAGTTAGTGGGATGAGTGCTTTGATGCGCAGTTCATCATCAACAAATATTTCATGATTAGTTTTATCGCTATCAACTAGTGAAGCTTCGATAGCTTGCAAACCGTTCATGGCCATCCACGGGCAATGGGCACAACTCTTACAGGTGGCACCGTTGCCGCCGGTTGGGGCTTCGAGCAAGGTTTTACCTGGAGCAGCCTGCTGCATTTTATAAAAAATACCGCGATCCGTGGCAACAATAAAGGTGTCGTTGGCCATGGTTTGCGCCGCTTTAATCAACTGACTGGTAGAACCTACAGCATCAGCAAGCTCAACCACACTAGCTGGTGACTCTGGGTGAACCAAAATGGCTGCACCAGGATGTTGCTTTTTAAGCTCGCGCAATGCTTTAGCTTGAAACTCATCATGCACAATACACTCGCCTTGCCATAACAACATGTCGGCGCCAGTTTGTGTATTGATGTAAGAGCCTAAGTGGCGATCGGGTGCCCAGATAATTTTTTTATCTTGACTATCGAGATGCTCAACAATTTCTAAAGCAATGCTTGAGGTGACCACCCAATCTGCACGAGCTTTTACTGCTGCAGAGGTGTTGGCATACACCACAACAGTATGATCTGGATGGGCATCGCAAAACTCATTAAATTGCTCAATCGGACAACCTAGATCTAACGAACAGGTTGCTTCCAGAGTGGGCATTAAAATGGTTTTTTCAGGGCTTAAGATTTTAGCGGTTTCGCCCATAAACTTAACCCCAGCAACAATTAATGTCTTTGCTGGGTGATCGCGACCAAAGCGAGCCATTTCTAAAGAATCTGACACACAACCACCAGTTTCTTCAGCTAATGCTTGAATTTCAGGATCGGTATAATAATGGGCAACAAGGACTGCATTTTGATCAATCAATAACTGTTTGATACGTGCTTTATATTGTGCTTTTTCAGCGTCAGACAACACGGCAGGTTTTGGCGGAAACGGATATTCAATAGTTTCAATTTTAGGTGCCGACAGACTCATACAAAGTTCCAATCGATTTACATTGTTTGTGTATTATACGAAAAAGCCACTTAAAACAAAAGGACGCGTTAGCGTCCTTTTGCATAAGATAGCTTAATCATTATTAACGCATGGCTAAGAGCATTTCTTGTGGTTGCTCTAGGTAGTGTTTCCATAAATTACAGAAGCGAGCTATGGTGCCACCGTCAATAACGCGGTGATCGCCAGACCAGCTAACTTGCATAATCTTACGAGCTTCAACTTCACCTTTGGCGTTAAATCGAGGCAGTATCTGTAACTTACCTAATGCCACAATCGCCACTTCAGGTTTATTAATAATAGGTGTTGCTATCGTGCCGCCTAATGCACCGATATTAGAAATTGAAATAGTCCCATCTTTTAAATCGGCTGGTGACACACGGCCGCTGCGTGCAGCTGTGGTTAAGCGTGAAATGTCAGCGGCAATATCTAAAATAGACTTATTTTGCACATCTTTAACATTCGGAACCAATAAACCCACTTTTGAGTCAACTGCCATACCAATATTATGGCGCGACTTATATGTGAGTTCAGTGCAATCAGCGTTTACTTGACTGTTCAAGATCGGAAATTCATTGATAGCTAACGACATGGCCTTCATAAAGAATGGCATCATAGTGAGCTTCACTTCGTCGGTTGAGTAGCGCAGCTTCATACTTTCACGCAAAGCAACCAATTCAGTTAAGTCAAATTCTTCGCAATAGGTAAAATGTGGAATTGTCGATACTGACTCAACCATCATTTTAGCCATAATAGCTTTGACGCCTTTGATAGGTTCAACACGATCACTTGCTGAAGCAGGGCTAACTAATTGACCACTGACAGGACTTGTCACTTGATCAGCAGACGATGAAGCAGCATTTGTATTTGCAGCGGGTTGAGAGGCACTTGCACCTTGCTGATGACGTTCAATATCTTCTTTGTAAACACGGCCATTTTTGCCCGTACCGACTACAGTTGCGATATTTATATCGAGTGTCCGCGCCATACGGCGAACAGCTGGGCTGGCTAACGCTTTACCCTGAGCAACGGGCTCTAGATTAACATGTGGTGCAGCGGCTTGAGCTTGTTGAACCACGTCAACGCTAGCAGATGCACTATCAGCATCGGCTTCGACTTCGATGGAAAATAGAGGCGAATGCACTTTAGCAAGCTGACCCTTACGGTAATGCAGTTTAACTATTTTACCGGCTTTCATCGCCGGAATTTGCACTAACGCTTTATCTGTCATCACATCAGCAATCGGTTGGTCTTCGACCACCATATCGCCTTCTTCTACCAACCAGTCAACTAGCTCACATTCAACAATTCCTTCACCAATATCGGGTAGTAAGAATTCTTCAATATTTGATGAACTTTTTGTTGTCGCAGCGACAGAGTTATCCCGGTCAACAGGAGCGTGATTAGCCGATGTATCGTTAACAGCTTCTTTAACCGGAGTGACAGCAGCTACAGGAGTCTCAGAAACACTAGAGCTGTCATCACCGTCCATCTCAACCGCATATAATGGCTGATGCACTATGGCTATTTCGCCTTTAGCGTAATAAAGCTTAGTGATTTTTCCGGCATGCGGCGCAGGAATTTGTACTAAGGCTTTATCAGTCATTACATCAGCAATCGGTTGGTCTTCGGTAACCATGTCACCTTCACTGACTAACCAATCGACTAATTCACATTCCACTACACCTTCGCCGATGTCAGGTAAAATAAAATCTTTAATCATATCTTACTCCTAATAAGCAACTGTGGCCTTGATAGCTTCGAAGGTCTTTAACTCATCTGGCATGTATTCTTTTTCATGCACTAATGGATAAGGCGTATCTAAGCCGCACACTCGACAAATTGGTGACTCAAGCGATAAGAAACATTCTTGTTGGATCGTTGCGGCAATTTCGCCAGCAAAACCACCGGTTAAAGGGGCTTCATGGTTAATCAGTAAACGACCGGTTTTGGTCACTGATTTAGCGATGGTTTCAACATCCCATGGTGCGATAGTACGTAAGTCGATAATTTCACATGAAATACCTTCTTTTTCCGCTCGCTCACAGGCTTTTTCAACGATTTCCATCTGTGCGCCCCAAGCCAGGACTGTAATATCACTGCCCTGCTTAACCACTTGTGCTTTACCTAATTCGATAACGTAGTCACCGGCTGGCACTTCGCCAACAGATGCGCGGTATAAACGCTTAGGTTCAAAGAAAATAACCGGGTTTGGATCGCGAATAGATGCCAACAACAATCCTTTTGCTTGTTCTGGATTGCGTGGAATCACCACTTTTAGGCCTGGTGTTTGGGTAAAATAGGCTTCAGGAGATTGTGAGTGGTAATGACCACCTGCTATCCCACCGCCATATGGGGTTCGGAAGGTTAATCCACCCACATCAAATTGATTACCACTGCGGTATCTAAATTTTGCTGATTCATTAACTATTTGATCGAATGCTGGAAAAATATAATCAGCGAACTGAATTTCAGCAACCGCAGTCATACCATAAGATGCTAAGCCATTAGCAAAACCTGCAATGCCTTGCTCTGTTAGCGGTGTGTTGAAACAACGATCACGACCAAACTGTTCTTGCAGACCAGAAGTCGCACGAAAAACGCCACCGAAGTGACCCACATCTTCACCAAAAATCACCATGCGCTCATCGGCAGTCATAGCTATTGATAACGCCTCATTGATGGCGTGTAACATATTCATTTGAGCCACGATTTAGAGTCTCCCTGCGCTTTTTGGATAGGCTTTTGGATACTTAGCGATATGCTCTTTCAACTCTTTAAGCTGTTTTCTAAGCGCTGGAGTTGGTTTATCAAGCACATCTTCGATAATTTCGTCGAGTTTCGGCACCGGCAACTTTTCAGCCACTTTAACTGCCGCTAACACTTCTTCGCGATAACGTTCAAATAACTTGGCTTCATCGGCTTCAGTAAGCCAATCTTTGTTGATCATCCACAATTTAAAACGTTTTACTGGGTCGTGTTGTTGCCATTTTGCTTCTTCTTCTTTTGAACGATACCCAGATGGATCGTCTGATGAAGAATGCGCCCCCAAACGATATGTCATCGCTTCAATCAATACCGGAGCATTGTGCTCTAATGCGTGAGCTCGAGCTTGTTGCGTAGCAGCTAGCACTGCGAGCATGTCGTTACCGTCTACACGTATGGTATGCATACCGTAACCTACGCCGCGACTGGCAATACCGTTACCGGCAAATTGCTCTTCGGTTGGGGTAGAAATAGCATAACCATTGTTGCGACAGAAAAAGATGGTAGGAGACTTGAGTACTGCGGCCATATTCAAACCAGCATGGAAGTCACCTTCTGATGCTGCGCCTTCACCAAAATAACAAATGGCCACATTACGCTTGCCTTGTAACTTCATTCCATAAGCAACACCAGTCGCCTGCGGAATTTGCGTTGCCAGTGGTGACGAAATGGTTTGGTAATTGAGTTCACGGCTGCCGTAATGGATCGGCATTTGGCGACCTTTACCTAAATCTTTCTCGTTACTGAACATTTGATTCATAAATTGTTCAGTACTAAATCCACGATAACGCAATGAGGCGTGTTCGCGATATTGAGCCAAAATGACGTCGTCTTTATCCAGCGCTGCTGTGCTGCCGATAATTGAGGCTTCTTCACCGGTACAGGTCATGTAAAAACTAATTCGTCCTTGACGTTGCGCACCCAACATACGCTCGTCTAATACTCGTGTAAAAACACAGGTATCAAATATTTTTTCGGCCAGAGCCTTGTCGATTACTGGTAAAACCGCATTTTCATATGTGGTGCCATCAGCTTGCAAAATACGCAAAATGGGGATGTGCAATGACGCTTTGTCTAAGAAGCTGACACGGTGCACTGTTTCATTGGTCAGTGGTGCGTTGCTCATATTATGCTCTTGTTATTGTTAAGCCATGTTCAACATAAACATGGCTCTATTTATACTATGCGAGTAGACATTACGTTAACGTAAACTACCTATCAATACTTACTCTCACTGTAAACGTATTTTACTCACGATTGACATGTATATATTGCTTTACGACTATAAGATTGACTCGTTCGGTGCAGGTACTAAACATAGCACTGTACGCTGCCCAATGGGTACATTTGCATTCGGAAATACAATGGCCTCTTGTGGCTGTTCGACGGTAATAGCTTTACCACCTTCTGTCGCTAACACTGCCCCCTGACTAAAAGCACTGAAGTTTTCTGCATCACCAGCAAAGCTAAATTCAAAGTCATCGAAATGTTTATTAATCGACCTAGACACCTTATACAAGTTGACCTTACTTGCGTCAAACTCAACAGGCGCTAACTGAGGCTCAGTAATCAGTTTTTCAAGCATAGTATGAGTTTGGTCAAAACGACTCATGTCGTTTTGACCAAACGGCATCACTTTTCCTAATTCAACGGTAAATGCATCTGCTTGAAATTGCTCTGAGGAGTAGTAGCTAAACGTAGTTGTCGGTTCATGATGGAATAACATGGTATCAACACCACATGCCGCCAAAAACATAATTTGCTCGCCGCTAAAAGCACGACCTGGACGGTATGGGTAAATGGCAAACTTTTCATGCTTAGAAGCACGGATTGCAGTATGTAAGTCGTAATGAATGCGTTGATTGTCGCTATTGGCATTGAAAAAGTCAGCCACGTATTGTTCTAACGCTTTAGCTCGATGGCGCTCTGGGTGAGTTAAACCCTCGCCCTTTGAATGCGCACCGCTAAATAGGCGATTCATGTTTTCATCAATAAAACGGGTTTTATTAATGATCGCAGCGGGATTACCGATTAAAAACATTACACGCTGCTTGGCCACTATACGTTGAGTCAGCAAATCTTTAATCAGTTGATTGCATATTTCAATTGGCGCAGTTTCATTACCGTGCACGGCACATGACAACACTATGTCTTTAGTGGCAGTTGTTGGCGTAAACACAATCACCCCAGTATCTAATACATCAACCCGAGTATGTTGGGCTAACATAAAGTCATACGCTGCTGGTAGTCGAGTCGGATTTGCTAAGGTATAGGCTAAAAAATCGTGGTTTATCATCAGGTCAGATAACACTATCAACTCCTTGTCTCATTATTATATGGCGTAGTTAAACTTGACGTAAACGGCTGTTAACTAAGATGCCTATTACGGCAGATTCTATCATAGCCAAAGACTATTTTATTGAAGGCATATGTTAGTTTTATTTATTAATAAAAGTTTGCTTGCAAAACATCACAATATTCAACACAATTACAGCCATCTAGACTTCTATAATATGTTTTAAGGGTATGTCATGGCGTTAGCAACATTTGGTGCAGGCTGTTTTTGGGGTGTTGAATATTTTTTCCGTGAAATTAACGGCGTCAGTAACGCAACGTGTGGCTACATGGGTGGCAAAGACACTGCAACAACTTATAAAGAAGTGAAGACGGGTTCCACTGGCCATGCTGAAGTTGTCCAAGTTGAATTTGATCCTGAAGTGGTCAGTTTTAACGACCTACTGGATGTGTTTTGGAAAAACCATAACCCGACCATGTTAAACATGCAGGGTGGCGACATTGGCACTCAATATCGCAGTACGATATTTTTTCACGATAAAGAGCAAAAAGCCCAAGCTGAAACCTCAAAGCTGGCATTAGCACGCAGCGGTAAATGGGGACAGCGTCATATTGTGACTGAAATTGTACCGATACAAACATTCCACATAGCCGAGGAATATCACCAGAATTATTTAGAAAAAAATAACCTACCAACTTGTCACTTGGTTTACTAATTGGATTG
>NZ_JACJER010000123.1:0-13563 GCF_014164185.1 Shewanella sp. SG44-6
TGCAAGGCAGAATTCATCTCGTTCCGATACAACTAACCCAGAATAACCATGACGATATATGCGTCGAAAGGATGAAATGATGAACGTTTTTTGCAAAACACTATTAGCCTCTGCAATCGCAGCCTCAGTAGCTTCAAGTGCATACGCCGCAGATCCTCTTCAAGTTTACGGTAAGTTAAACGTAACAGCACAATCAAATGATGTTGCTGATGTCACTGAAACGACAATTCAAAGTAATGCATCACGTTTTGGTGTAACCGGTGCGTTTGAGTTAAGCAAATCATTAGAAGCTTTCTATACCATCGAATATGAAGTCAACACAGGTGATGCAAACAAAGAAAACTTTTTAGCTCGTAACCAATTTGTTGGTTTAAAAGGTAACTTCGGTGCTGTATCTGTTGGTCGTAACGACACAATCCTTAAAGTATCTCAAGGTAAAATTGATCAATTCAACGACCTTTCTGGCGATATGAAAACCATGTTTAAAGGTGAAAACCGCATGGCTCAAACCGCAACTTACTACACGCCAGTATTTGGTGATTTCCAAGCGGGTGTGACTTATGTTGCCTCTGGTGATGCAGATCAAGTTGTTGGTAGTAACGTAGAAGGTGAAGATGGCGTGAGTATGGCGCTAATGTACGGTGATGCTGGATTAAAAAGCACACCAATCTACGCTGCAATTGCTTACGATTCAAAAGTAAAAGGTTATGACACTGCACGTGCTACTGTTCAAGGTAAAGTGGCCGGTTTAGTGATTGGTGGTATGTATCAGCAGCAAGAAAAACTAGACAGCGGTATTAAAGACAATGGCTACTTATTAAGCTCAGCATATGACATCAATGATGTTACTTTGAAAGCACAGTACTTAGACATGGAAAATAAAGGTAATTCATGGTCTGTTGGCGCTGACTACAAGTTAGGTAAGCCAACCAAGTTATTTGCTTTTTACACTGCAAACTCATTTGATTCAAACGATCAAGATGACAGCTACGTTGGTGTAGGTATCGAACATAAGTTCTAAATCTGTCGTTATTTGACGGTTAAATCTGCAATCAATAAAAAAGGGCTTTAAGCCCTTTTTTATTATATCTAAATAACAGTAATGAATTTTTTATGACAAAGTGGCGTATTTAATGCCAGAATCAAGCGTTATATCATAAATCTGTAACAAAAATGTCCAATAATAGTCCCGTGGCAAATTAACGTAGAAACCCAATATGACAGCTAGGATTTTAATAGTAGAAGATGAATCAGCAATCCGTGAGATGCTGACATTTGTGATGGATCAACATGGTTTTACGACAGCTGCTGCTGAAGATTTTGATTCGGCGATTGAGTTGCTTAAAGAGCCATACCCAGATTTAATCTTATTAGATTGGATGTTCCCTGGTGGCAGTGGCATTCAATTAGCTAAACGTTTAAAGCAAGATGAATTTACTCGTCAGATCCCAATTATTATGCTGACAGCACGTGGAGAAGAGGAAGATAAAGTCAAAGGCCTTGAAGTCGGCGCTGATGACTATATAACTAAACCTTTTTCACCTAAAGAACTCGTCGCTCGGATTAAAGCCGTTTTGCGAAGAAGTGCACCAACTCGGTTAGAAGAGACTATTGATGTGCAAGGACTGCAACTTGATCCTGTCAGTCATAGGGTGACTGTCGGTGATGCTGTGCTCGATATGGGGCCGACTGAGTTTCGTTTATTGCATTTCTTTATGACCCATCCAGAGCGAGTTTACAGCAGAGAGCAGTTACTCGATAACGTGTGGGGCACCAACGTGTATGTTGAAGATCGCACTGTCGATGTTCACATCAGACGCTTACGAAAAGCGGTCGAAGAGGGTGGACACGATAAATTGATCCAAACTGTTCGCGGTGCAGGTTACCGATTTTCAACCAGAATGTAATTCGTATTGGCAGCGCTAAAAGTTTTGTCATGCTAGACAGAGCTTTTAGAAACGCTTTTTTTGCTGTCTAGCCATAATAGCCTTTTTAGGCTATCTTGTGCTTCGTTGTTAGCCCTAATAATCAGTAACGGCACTGAATGTGTTGGCGGCGTTACTTTCGAATTTAGGTAGCCTATGTTTATCTCGTATTCTGGATATCGCTTATTTTTTCGCTTAGCGATGTTGCTTGTTCTATTTATGCTGGTCGGGGCTTTATTTGACCATGTTGTCGGCGTTATGCTTACGGGGACAATTGTATTGCTCGTGTGGCACTATCGCCAAATCGCTCGGTTAAACTTCTGGTTATGGAAAGATAAAAAGCTTACACCTCCTCAAGGTAGAGGAAGTTGGGAAGGGGTGTTTAATGGTCTTTATCGTTTACAAGGAAAAAATCGTCGTCGTGTAGGTCAACTTGCTACCTTATTGGGCCGCTTTCGCCAAGGAGCAGAAGCATTACCTGATGCTGCCGTTGTTCTGGATGCCGAGCACAATATTTTATGGTGCAACAAATTGGCTCAGCTAATCTTAGGATTTGTTTGGCCTCAAGATAATGGCCAGAGAATAGATAACCTTATCCGCCATCCTGATTTTTCAGTTTATTTGAAAGATGCCCAATATAACGAACCATTAGAAATTCCGTCTCCTGTCTCAGATAAGCGTTTACTTGAAATTCGAGTCATGAGCTATGGTGATCGTCAGTTGCTGCTAATCGCTCGAGACGTTACCCGAATACATCAATTAGAAGGCATGCGTAAAGATTTTGTGGCTAACGTGTCCCATGAATTGAAAACGCCATTAACGGTATTGCAAGGTTATTTAGAAATCATGCAAAGCATGGAGGATGCAAATTCACCTAACCAAAAACCATTATCACTAATGCAACAACAAACGACTCGAATGCAGTCGATGGTTGAGCAGTTGTTGGCATTGTCACGTATTGAAGATGCTGTCGATCTTGATTTATCGAAAATCGTCAATATGACGTTGATGATGGATATTCTTAAAGAAGAAGCTAAAGCTCTTGCTGGTACCGAATATACCTTAGTGTTTAATTGTGAAGCGGGGTTGAATACTCATGGTAATGAGTTGCAATTACGCAGTGCTTGCTCAAATTTAATTTCAAATGCAATTCGCTACACCTCTCCTGGGGGGACGATTGCGGTATCGTGGCGAAGTGTGGCAACTGGCGCACTTTTTTCGGTTAAAGATTCCGGTGTTGGCATCGCGCCGCAACATATTAATCGCTTAACTGAACGCTTTTATCGAGTCGATAATGCTCGCTCGAGTAAAACCGGTGGCACAGGCTTGGGGTTAGCTATTGCTAAGCACGCTTTAAACCATCATCACACCGAGCTTAACGTTACCAGCGAGTATGGCAAAGGCAGTATCTTCAGTTTTATCATTCCATCTCATTTGTTAGTGCGACAATAGTTGCAGTTATTAATAAAAAAACAGCATTTATGCTGTTTTTTTATGACTTAATTTTGGCTAATCTTAGTTGAGATTGACTGATATGACTCAGGCACACTTGTGTTGCGAAAGACCGCTTACCAAGTAGGCTTGAGCTAAGCTGAACACATATATCTATCTCGTTTATCTTTGCATTATGCATAGGCTTAAGCTGTTGGTTTTCGTTAGGCTAAACTTTGCATTATCAAACATGTTAGCTTTCTGTGTGGCATTAGCTATCACTAAGCGCTAACAACAAGGGATAACAATCGCTAACAACCGACAACAAGAATACCCGTCATAATGCTGTGACATATAGGTTATAAACCTTGCCAGTAAGTGATTAAGGTTTAATTTATTATTTTAAGCTCGCTAAAGTGTATTAATCGACTCAGCGTTTGCCTTCCTCGGTGAGCTTAGGCCGTTATACACATCTTAAGTGCGATAAACTTATACGGGGTAATTTTGTGTCATAAGCTTGTCTTGTCAGCATTATTGTGACAAGTAGTTAATTTAGTTAAGCTGGAATTGGCTATTGTTTATTATTTTACAGGCAAATTTATATTCGCATTGATTTTAAGTGTTTGATATTAATTGTGTTATTTTTTGTATTTGTTCATGTAATACTTTTGAACCTTGTGTCATCTAACTGTCACATCAACGTCATAGACTTGTCATCAATGAGGTCGATACTGACTACGTTTTAAAAACTTAGTACGCTTAATTCTGGAGCATTACAATGAAACTGAAAAAACTTGTCGGCGCAATTACTCTTACAGCCGCTGGCGTATTCTCAGCAGCATCTA
This sequence comes from Shewanella sp. SG44-6, assembly GCF_014164185.1. NCBI lineage: Bacteria > Pseudomonadati > Pseudomonadota > Gammaproteobacteria > Alteromonadales > Shewanellaceae > Shewanella > Shewanella sp. SG44-6. The sequence continues at coordinate 4,202 of NZ_JACJER010000123.1, forward strand.
TGGCTGCTATAGATCCAACTTTACCATCATATGAAAAAACAAGTGGTGTTTCTGGTAACTTGTCTTCTGTTGGCTCTGATACATTAGCAAACATGATGACGTTATGGGCTGAAGAGTTTAAACACATCTATCCAAACGTTAATATCCAAATCCAAGCAGCGGGTTCTTCAACTGCGCCACCAGCATTAACTGAAGGTACTTCTCAATTCGGTCCTATGAGCCGCAAAATGAAGCCTAACGAAGTTGAAGCATTTGAAAAGCATTTCGGTTATAAGCCAACAGCGGTTCGTGTTGCTATCGATGCTTTAGCTGTATTCGTACACAAAGATAACCCAATTACAGGTTTAAGCATTGAACAAATTGATGCAATCTTCTCTTCTACACACAAGTGTGGCGGTAAAGAAATCAACCGTTGGGGCGATGCTGGTTTAGACGGCAACTGGGCAGCTAAAGACGTTCAGCTTTACGGTCGTAACTCAGTATCTGGTACTTACGGTTACTTTAAAGAAAAAGCATTATGTAAAGGTGACTTCCGTGCAAACGTGAACGAGCAACCAGGTTCTGCTTCTGTAGTTCAGTCTGTTTCTCAGTCACTTAATGCCATTGGTTACTCTGGTATTGGTTATAAAACAGCGGGCGTAAAAGCGGTAGCTATCTCTAAGAAAGGTGATAAGTTTATCGAAGCATCAGCAGCCAACGCAGCAGATGGTACTTACCCACTATCACGTTACTTATATGTTTACGTGAACAAGCATCCTAATAAAGACCTATCGCCAATGGATCGTGAATTCTTACGCTTCGTATTGTCTAAGCAAGGTCAGCAAATTGTTGAGAAAGATGGTTATGTTCCATTACCAACATCTGTGATTTCAAAAGATTTAGAGAAAGTCGGTATTACGCTTTAGTTAACTCACTTTCAGTAAACTTAAAAAGGCCTCTTTGAGGCCTTTTTTGTTTTTTAACGTTAAAAAAATATAAAAAAAAGCAACCTAACTAAGAGGTTGCTGCTATTGCTAAGGGCAATGCTGTTGATAGATTTTTACAACTATCGAATAGGAGAATGATGATGAACAATAAGAAGCTACTTGGTACATAAAAAGTAATTCAAATTCGGTTCATATAATATGACTCATCATTTACGAGTTAGTTCCCGATGATACTAAAAAAATGCATTTTTATATAAAAATAAGATTGGCAAAATAAGATGTGAGATTAAAACGTTTTATTTTTTAATGATTTGCATTCATTATTATCTAGTTAGATTTTTCTGGTTTCTGGCGCTTTATTCGTCTTTTACCCGAAATACATTAAGGCATACATTGTGAATGTGTTTTACTTCGCGTTATGTTTTAGGTTTATGCCATTAGTCGCATGGCAAACATCAAGTCTAAATTGATAGCTTATTATTTTGCTTTTCCTGTGATCGATATTCCTCTCTGACCCAATACGGCACATTTTGATGATGCTAATGCTATTATCGTTACTGGATTTGATGTTTCTCTGCCAAGTAAGGGTTTTTTGTGACTGCAAAATGGAACGTACAACACGATTACCATTCAAGCGCCAATACGGATGCTTTATGTGTGCATCATCTTGATCTTAATCTCGTGGTTGATTTTGACTTACAGCAACTTATCGGCGTTGCCCGATTGCAATTTATGCGCACCATATCGGCAGTCTCATTAGTGTTAGATTGCCGAGATTTACTCATACAAGGTATCACCGACAGTCAGGCTAATCCGTTGTCGTATACTATGAGTGATGTGAGTGACATACTCGGTCAAAAGCTGGTGATAGATGTTGGGGAGCAAGTCGATGAGGTGGTGATTGATTATCGTACATCCACAAACGCTCAAGGGCTTCAATGGCTTACACCGCAACAAACCTTAGGTAAAAAATTACCTTACCTATTTAGCCAATCACAGCCCATCAACGCGCGTAGCTGGATACCTTTGCAAGATACCCCAAAAGCACGAATAACCTTTAAGGCAACCATCAATGTGCCTCAGGGTTTACGTGCGGTAATGAGTGCCGAAAATATCCCTGAGATGCCAGATGATGGTGTATTTACATTTTGCATGAATAAACCGATCCCGACACATTTACTCGCGATAGCGGTTGGAGAGCTAAGCTTCCAAGCAACGGGTCCCAGAAGTGGTATTTATACTGAACCCGGCATGCTTGCTGCGGCTGTCAAAGAATTTGAAGATACCGAGTCGATGATCCAAATCGCTGAGTCCATATTAGGTCCTTATGCTTGGGGCCGCTTTGACATGATTATTTTACCACCAAGCTTTCCATTTGGTGGCATGGAAAATCCCATGTTAGCGTTTATGACCCCGACATTAATTGCTGGTGATAAAAGTCTTGTTTCAACTGTTGCTCACGAATTAGCTCATTCTTGGACGGGTAATTTAGTCAGTAATGCAACTTGGCGAGATTTATGGCTCAATGAGGGATTTACCACTTATTTTACTAATCGTATTGTAGAAGCGGTTTATGGCGAAGAGCAGGCAGAACTCGAATTGGTTATCGAGTACGGACGTTTGCAAGAGGAAATGGGATCTACTCCCTTAGTCAGTCAAACCTTACCAGCCAATGTGCAAGATCGCGATCCTAATCTGGCATTTAATCGCTTTACCTACGATAAAGCATCGATGTTTGTGCATGAGCTTGAAAGTCGATTAAGCCGAGCGGCATTCGATAAGTTCCTATTTCAATATGTCGATTATTTTTCGTTTAGCGCCATTACTACTGAAACATTTATTGATTATGCCAAGCAAACGCTGTTGGTGGAACATCATGATAAGTTAACGTTATCAGAGCTTAACGAGTGGGTGTATGGACAAGGATTACCTCAATGGTTTATCGGTCCAACCTCAAGTAGTTTAGATAAAGTTGAGTTAGCCGTTGAGGCTATTATTAAAGGTACTCCTGCTATTGAGTTACAGGTCGATGGATGGCGAGTTCACCATTGGCAGTATTTCCTCACCCAATTACCTCTAGTGGTCAGCCAAGCGGTATTATTAGATTTAGACGCTACATTTACGTTAACAAATAGCCCGAATACAGAAATAGCCTGTGATTGGTATCGAGTTGCCATCCGTAATCATTTTGATCCTGTGTTACCTGCATTAAGTGGCTACCTATGCCGTATAGGTCGAGGAAAATTTGTCAGACCCTTGTTTGTTGAGTTACAAATAGCCGGTTACCAACAAGAATTAATCGATATTTATGCAAAAGCGCGCCCTGGCTATCATCCTTCTCTTCAAGTACAGCTAGACAAACTACTGATAATTTGAGTATTAACCTTTTTATTGCGTTGTTTTTGTCAAAAAATGATAAAAAAAATGGCAGCCATATTGGCTGCCAAAATAATGCTTTGCGGGTTGTTATTAACGGTGCGCTAGCGTGTTAATACTTCCCAATAGGGATGATGATGAACAATAAACTGTGTTGCAATAACTTAATCTAAACTGGCGTATGGCATAAGCCGTGTGAATCATTTAGCCGTATAATCAATTAACTCGGGGGATGAAGATTAACTCATTATATGGCAATCATTTGAAACTACATTTTATCCGTACAATTAATAAGACTGGGCATAATCAGGAAAGTTCACTGAAAAAATGATTTTTTTGAATTTATTTTGCGTGAGATAAATCGCTTCAGTTATCGATGGACTTTTGCACAGATGCTGATCTCTTTTGAGTGAGCCTGTATCGGAGTGAAGTCAGTATTTTGCTCATAACTGCGCCATTAGAGATCAAAACTTAACCTAACTCGCTTTGAGTTATTGAGCTATTAGCATTATTGATGTTGATAAATTCTTTGGGCGGATGATCAATACCATGCGTAAAAGGATTTCACACATTAATGGCAAAAAAATGGCAACCAATGTGGTTGCCTAAGTCGTTCTTTGTAGGTCGTAATTAACGGTGCGCTAGCGTGTTAATACTGCCTAAATAGGGATGATGATGAACATAAAACGGTATAGCAGTAATAATCCTAACTAAAAACTTGTGATAAGTGATGTCAATAATTTAGCAATAATCAATTAACGCTGATGAAGAAGCTAACTCATTATGCTGCACTTACTTAAACTATATCTTACTCCGTACAATTAATAAGACTGGCTGTCATCAGGAAAGTTCACTGAAAAAACGATTTTTTTTGAATTTAATTTATCAGAGTCATATTTTCGGTCTCTTCAGCGTATATCTTTGGGGATAATAGCCAAAGATCATGAGTATATAGCGTTTATATTATGCAATGAGTGATTTTTTTATTTAGTTTATCAATAGGTTGGTTTTTAGCGCTTTAGCTGGGTCTGGTCTCATAAGCTACTTTTAAACTATTGTGTATGCTCAGGAAGGTGTCGATGTGATGCCAACAGATAAAGATTATTGGCAAATATAAGCTAAAAAAATGGCAACCAATATGGTTGCCTAAGTCGTTCTTTGTGGGTTGTGATTAACGGTGCGCTAGCGTGTTAATACTCGCCAAATAGGGATGATGATGAACAATACACATAAAGCTGTTGTAACAAGTAAATACAAACTAAACATTGGAGAACGGTTTAACGAGTTTGTCTCTTTACTGGTTACATATATTCTGACTAGGGGGATTGGTAAAAGTTCACTCAGTGATGAAAAAATTTAAAAATAATTGCTGAGTAAGATTTCGTTAACGTTTACCGCGCAAAGCCGGTAACTAAGATTTAGCGGCAAGTAAGTTTATATCAGGATAATGTGGTCATGTAATCCAGAGTGAATTATGTGTTTAACAAACATAAAAAAAGGCAATCAAATGATTGCCTATCGATCGACTTAGCGATCAAGGGGACCGCGCTAGAAGTCCCAGGGAGATGATGAACAAAAGTGAATATCACTGTTACTAAGTTTGAGTACCTGATGGTTAAAAAGTTCAATCTAGATACAATTTTTTATCGAAATAAAGATATAAATTTTATATTTGATAACTATCAGTAGCTTAGGTTTGTATTATTTTTGCTGTTTTTGAGATTTAAATTTGATGTTAAATTTAAACATTGCAAAGGGATCTAACGCGTCAATTTATCTCTGTCTTCTTGGTAACAGTAAGGCGATTAATATGATATTAATCGCCTAGCGTAAACACCTATTGCACACGCAATGATAATATTCGAGCATCTGTGGTGCTGATTAACTGAGTAGCTTTTCAATAATAGTATTAAGCTCTTCTGGCTTTGTGGTTGGCGCATAGCGCTCAAGGATATTTCCTTGTTTATCAACTAAAAACTTAGTGAAGTTCCATTTAATAGATTCACTCCCTAAAAGACCTTTGGCAGACTTTTTAAGATGTTGGTACAAAGGATGACTGTTATTACCATTAACTTCAATTTTGCTAAACAGTGGAAATGTTACGCCAAAATTTAGTTGGCAAAATTGGCTGATTTCATCTTCGTTACCTTGCTCTTGTTTACCAAATTGATTACAAGGAAAGCCTAAGATAACTAAACCTCTATCTTTATATTGCTGATATAAATCCTCAAGTGCTTTGTATTGCGGAGTAAATCCACATTTACTTGCCGTGTTAACAATAAGCAAGACCTTATCTTTAAACTGCTCCATGACAAGGTCTTTGCCTTGAATATCTTTTACGCTAATAGAATAAATTGCTGCAGTCATCTGATGCTCCTTTATATGAAAGATAGACTATATTATAAACATGATTAGTTGGCAATTAAGTTGTGGGCAATTTAATTTATCTGTTTGCTTATCAATACTAATTTCAATATAGTTTGCGCATATTTTACTACTAAGAATTAAGGACGGGCTTATGAATGATGTAAAGAACGAACTTAACTCTGAAGATGAAATCGACACCAGTTCGCAACCACAAGCAGATGTCAGCCAAGTGGTACATTTGTTAACTGAAGCAGAAGGTGATGAGCAGGCTGAAATGTTCAGTGAGATCTTAACTGAAGCCGAGCCGGGCACCATTGCTCTATTACTCGAATCGTTACCACTTGATGAGCGTTATGAACGCTGGCAGCAAGTTGATGTTGAAGAACGTGTCGACGTTTTAAACTTAATGCGCGCCGATCCTCGTTTAGGCATTGTAAAGAAAATGCCCGACGAGGAATTAGACTTACTCTTTTCTCAATTAAGTCCTGAAGATCTTATTGAGTGGAGTGATTCGTTACCTGACAATATTACTGATCGTGCATTGGCTCAGATGGGCGAGCGTCAGCGTAAGCACTTCGAACTGTATGATCAATATTCTGAAAATGAAATCGGTCGTTATGCCGATCACCAGATGCTGGCATTAAGTCTTAATTCTACCGTCGCACAAGGACAACGTTTTTTTCGTCGAATCGATTTAGATTGTAATGACCACCTATTTTTGGTCGATAGTAACGATAAATATTTAGGAACCGTGCGGCGTTATGACGTATTCAGAACGGCAGATCTTGACACTCAACTGCACGTCTTAAAATGGGATGACAGCCGAGTTATCTCCGCTGATTCATCTTTAATTGAAGCCGCCGAAGCGATTGAGCATAGTCGTGAGCTTGAATTACCGGTTGTTGATGAAGACGGTATACTGATTGGCCGCATGACATTGCGAACAGCGACAGCCTTAGTGCGTGAACATTATGAAGCACAACTAATGGCAACCGCAGGTATGGATGAACACGACGATTTATTTGCTCCAATTATCATTGGTGCCAAACGTCGTGCCGTGTGGCTAGGGATTAACTTACTTACCGCATTTTTAGCTTCTGCTACCATTGGTTTATTTGAGAATGTATTGTCGCAGGTTGTTGCATTAGCGGTATTAATGCCTATTGTTGCATCAATGGGGGGGATTGCGGGGAGCCAATCATTAACGCTGATGATCCGTGGTATGGCAATGGGTCAAATTTCAGCTGGTAACGTCATGTCGTTGATGAAAAATGAGCTAGGGATCGGTGCGCTTAATGGCATGCTATGGTCAATTGTCATTGGTATTATTGCAGGGTGGTGGTTTGACGATACGATCATGGGTATTGTTATTGCTTGTGCAATTTTAATCAATATGGCGGTTGCTGCTATTGCCGGGGTGATGGTACCGATGATTTTACAGCGTTTTAATCAAGATGCGGCTTTATCGGGATCGGTTATTCTTACCACAGTGACCGACGTGGTAGGTTTTTTTACCTTCTTGGGATTAGCGACCATACTGTATCTGTAAACAGAAAGACTCTAATCACTGATTGCTCACGTTTTACAGCATGAACATCCACAATAAATTAGTTTGTCTAAATGGTCTTGAATTGCTCAAGGCCATTTTTTTAGCCAATAAAAAAGCAAGTTTCAGGCAACTTGCTTTTTAAACTTGATGAGAAAATCCTGATAAATTACTTCCACTTAGCAGGTGCAAACTCCGTTTCAGCATTATCGTCAAAGTAACGTCGTTTAGTATCTCGGCGGCGCTGTTTTACTTTTTTCGACTTCGGTTTTCCCTTGATGTTATCGCCCCATGGCGCATCATCTTCATCAAATTCAAATGAGTGTGACATTTTCAACATTCCAGATAACTGTACCTCTGTTGGTACAGCCTCTTTTTACCTAAAGTTAATAATAAGCTAAAGCGAAATATTTCATCCTTGATGGTAAAAATTATTGCACGTGAAAATGACATTGAGATGACAATTGAATCTTTGCTAAAAATAAATCATCTTTCTTTGTACGAGTTCATGCTGACATAGTGTTAATTACAGTTACTAAGTTTTGCTATAGCAATGATCAGTGATACATGGCTGTCTAGCGCGCTAAATGGAGGTCTTGTGATGATTAATACACATTGTTTTGATGTTATAGGCGAGAGTCAATCAGCCGATGCAAAAAAGCTTATTATTGATGCTGCTGTTGTTATTGCTTGGGTAAACGCTTATCAAGTGCATTACGCCAATAGCAAATAGCATTTTGTGAACACTGTTTTCATAGATTGTGCGCAACAGCGTCAATCATTATTGAATGCCAAATTAAGCCTAATCACGCTGAGTATCACAAGCGTTATGAAATTATTCTGTGGTTGTTGTTTGCTGATCTAATGCTTGAATTTTATTAACTCTATATCGCTGTGCATCAGCTCCTTTAATCCGCCGGGATTTAACATCTAATAGGTATAAGTGATCTGAATAAATACGGTAAATATGACCACGATCTAAGATAATAATATTACCGGTTTTATCCCATTTAAAGGTACCGCTTCCTTGAAAGGGAATGTTATCAGTGCCTAAACGGACGGTATAGATGGTGTATTTGTTTGGTTTGATAAGTTCTAGTGTGGTGTCCATACCATCACAGCTTGGGCATGGAAATATTCCATGGTATACACCTTGCCATTGCAAGTCTGTTTTACTGCTTGTTGTGGTATCAATATTAGAAGTGTCTTGTTGGCCGCAGCCAAGTATTATTAGTATGAATATCAACCATACATTTTTCATCTAAAATCCTTTTAGATACAAAATTGTCGTGCATATGACGCTCGGCAGTTCTGGGGTGATTCTTGTTAAGTTAAAAATAAGCCATCTACAAGAGTACTATTTACCATCATGAATATTGCAATATTCACGATTTAATTTATGTTCAATCGGTATCTCAAGACCCATTTTAGCAGTGGTGCACAGAGTATAGTTCTCGTTTTACCATCAACCGATATGGTGAGCTTATCTATAGATATATCATAAATTTTGAGCCCTAACGTTAAATTTATGTTTTGATGTCAAAAAATTGTTTTATCTCGTCAATTCTGTCCATTGCATCTTGATAGCCTAAGTCTATCAAGGTACTAGTATAGGTTTTTTCGAATAACAGGTATGACACAATACTTGAATCTGATTGTCGATTAATGCCGAAAAATTTTAATAACGTTTTGATGGCAAACGGCATGTCATCATAAAATCGCTCTGCAATGCGACTTAAATCTTGGCTTGGTTTAATTACTAAGGTATCAATATGGCGTAAGTTTAATGTCTCACGATCTGTGGCGGATATCATTGATAAGGTGTTATTGACCCGCTGTAAACGTTCTAAGTCACTGTTTAAGGTGTCCGAGAAAATCGTATCTAACAAATGACCAGCAATGGTTGCCGTTTTTGGATGATATTCAAATTCGATGGGGAAGTGTTTGTGAGGACTGTCTAAATTAATCACAAATATTTTACTCGCACCAAGGTGGATCGGACTTGATAATGGCGATAATTGATGGACAGAACCATCACCATAATAGGCCTGATTAAGTTTAATTGATGGAAATACCATTGGGATTGCTGAGCTTGCTAGTAGGTGTTCAGTGTGCAATAAACTTCGGATACCAACGCGTCTAGCACG
>NZ_JACJER010000124.1:0-13505 GCF_014164185.1 Shewanella sp. SG44-6
GTTTGGTTGAGTCGTGTTTGGTTAAATGGGTTTGAAGCTTGTAGCTTCAACGCAGTCAATCACCTGCAGTGAGCTTATGTGCAAATACTGCTTCGGGACGCTTTACGCCATCCATGGCCGCTTAACGAAAACTTCCCCTCAGTCGCATCGGCACTGGTTCATGCTATCTCTTCGATTTAGCATCATTTGGTACGAATGTTAAGTTAAAAGCTAACTTGGTTTTGCCCCAAAACGTGTCAGTAAGGTATATCTGAGAAAACTCATAACCGGGCAATATAAAAGCTATAATATCGAAAATCTTTCTTAAAAGATGTAATCATAAAAGGTGATTAGATACAAATCTGTACAAAAAAACTACCGTAAAAAAGCAAACTCCTATAGCATAAAACATACCTATTAATATGGATGTGGCATAGACCAAGTCCAACAAGCGATTTATGCCTTACAAATTGCGCAACGTATGAATACTAATACATTATAAAGCACAAGGAACGTATGAGTTTATCCATCGGTTGTTCTCCAAATGAGCAAGTTGAGATCACTGTAGAACAGTATCAACATTATCCAAGCAGTGAGTCTTTTGATGATAACTGGCTTATTTGCTCTGTTAGTGTTTCATTTGGAAGCTTCAGTGGTAAATTTTCTGCCAGCTTTCAAACCTATGATTTTGTTAAGTTCTCTAAAGAAATACAAAAGCTCTATGCTTGCCTAAAAGATACAGCCACATTCGACAGTCTTGAGGGGCAGCTTGAAATCAAGCTAACTGGGAATGGAAGAGGTGGAATTGAATTAGAGGGTAATTGCATGGACAGTGTAGGTGTTGGAAATGAACTTAAGTTCTCTACAGGATTTGATCAAACCTATCTCCAATCTATTATTGAAGACCTAGATGAGATTTTAGAAGGCTTTCCCGTACGAGCTTTATAACAAAAGACTATGGCGCTAACCTAAATTCACCATACTTATCATAATGCGAATAGTGAGTGTTAGAGCTTGGACACTAACAAGCTTCTGTCCAGGTACGGTTTAGAGTGACCACATTAAGCAGTTATTGCCCCAAAACGCTTTACGATCTAATTTCAGAGTTATAAATATATAAAACTAAGCTAGTCACTATTTGACTTATAAACCTGTGGCAAAAAAGATTAACCACTATATTTTGAGCGAAATAAGTGGTGTTAATATTATCAATGCTTTGAATACAGAGATTAACAAGATGTTATATTTTCAAATAGCTAATGTCGCTGATGTCATTGCGATATCTGAAAGTAACGTTTTTTAATTCCTTAGAAAAAGAGTGTTGGACACAGATTTTGACTGTCCAACACTAAAATGATTTAATCACAAAATAAGGGGTTGTTAAATTAGAATTCCCGGTTCATTTTTTCAAAGCACTTCGTTAGCACATCAATTGAGCTTTCATCTAAGTTACGAGTAATGTCTTCTGTCAGTTGTATATGCATACGATTATGGTGCGTATGAAGCTCAATCCCTTCAGTTGTTAATCCAACAAGTATTGAACGCCTATCGTCTTCGTGAGGAGAACGGGTAATTAATCCAAATTTAACCAGTTTCTCTACCTGAACAGTTAACGTACCTGTAGTAATTCCAAGCCTATCAGCTAACTCCTTCATTCTCATCGGCCCATGAGAACCTAACACCTCTATAGTATGCACTTGTGCTAGTGAATACCCTGTATCTTTAACGACGGATTGCTCCCAAGAAGACAGTTTGTCGTAAAACTCGATGATTAAGTTATTCAAAGAATGCATAAAGGATCCTAGCAGTAATTTACTTCGATAGTTAAGTGACTTAGCTTATCAAACTTACTCAAAGAGTGTTTAAATGTTTCTACATTGGCACCTGTTGTTGTACACAATGCTATTGAGGCTGAATAATGATCTGCGCTAATTTTCCAGATATGGATATCAGTAACTTTAGTGTGCTCATCATCAATCGTGTTAATTATTTCTAATTGGTATTCTTTGTCGATGTTTTCATCTAACAGAATTGGACTTGTCTGTTTCATGAGACCCAAGGCCCATTTGGTAATAATCACAGCACCAACAACTCCCATTATTGGATCTAACCAATACCATCCAAGGAATTTTCCTACCAAAAGTGCACAAATTGCTAACACAGAGGTTAATGCGTCAGCGAGCACATGGAAGTAAGCTGCCTTGAGATTATGATCGTGATCACTATGATGATCATGGTGTTCTTCATGGTGATCATGCTCATGACTATGGTGGTCACTGTGGTCATGACCGTGATGTTCGTGACCAAGTATAAACATACTGGCGATGTTTACGATAAGTCCGATTATAGCAACAAGAATGGATTGATTAAATTGGATCTCAATAGGTGATAACAGACGATGTATAGATTCTGCTAGCATTATAATTGCGACAATACCTAGTGCTATTGCACTGGTATATCCGCCGAGAACTCCCACTTTACCAACACCAAAAGAGAACTTATTACTACTTGCATGCTTTCTTGCATAACTATAGGTGAATAGTGTGATGCAAAAGGCCGCGGCATGAGTTCCCATGTGCCAACCGTCAGCGAGTAAGGCCATAGAACCATAAACAGTACCGGCTATAACTTCGATGATCATGGTGATGACTGTGATGACAAGTACATACCATGTTCGTTTTACATTTTGCTCATTAACAGAAGTAAAATTGTGTTGGTGGGTAAATTTTTCAGCAATAGTTTTCATATTATTATTGTTTGATTATCAAATAAAGCTAAAAGTATACTATTTGATGGTCAAAGTAAATGGCTGTGGCTATTCTATATTTTAAAGAGGTGGAATACAGGATTTAGTCACTTCGTTAGAGTTATTTCCATTAACTTTCAATATTATAACGAAATTACCGATACTAATTGTAATGTGATCAATGAATTTAGAACTTTAGTTTTAACGTACTTTTGTCCAGAAATATGTCTAGAGGCGTGAACTATTTATGCCCAATTGTGAGTTAAGACCCACCCGTAAGTTCATAAATTGAGCTAATACTAAGCATTATATATATAGTTTACGAGCCTATGAGTTAATGACTTAATCATGTAACTATTAATTTTTATGGGATTAGATCGATATCAAAGTTTTTTAAAAACCATGTCAACCCAACAAAAAAAATCATCGATATCATTATGCCAATTAACAAAGAACTCCAGAAACTATATTTGTTTAGAAGCACTGGAAACAATAGAAACATCGGTAACGTAGGAATGACGTACCAAAATGTATACCAAGCATGATTAGCTATTTTTTCATTTGATTCATTTTCGACATACATCCAAATCATTGCCATGATAGTTACAATTGGGAGAGCAACGACTAGTGCGCCAAATTTATCGCTGCGTTTTGCTATTTCTGAAGCCGCAACAATGATTGCAGCTGTAATGAGATATTTTGTAATTATCCAGGTCATAATTTCTCTGTTTTCATAAAAATCAAAAAACCGATTGTCGATAGGTTTTTAGTTTGTCATACTATTGATAAATAGTTAAGAGAATAATTTGATGCAATTAGGTGACTTAGAAAAGTTAGTGCTTCAATTCCTATGGTCTGAGAAAGAAGCAGATGCAAAGCGTGTACATGCAGTAGTTGGGATTACTCGCGGAAATTCGTTAAATACGATCCAAACTACGTTAGATCGACTGTTTAAAAAGGATTTGTTAAGTAGAACTAAGCAAGGGCATGCACATTTTTATACCGCCAAAGTTGATAGAGAATCACTTATCGCAACATTAATAACAGATGTTACAGCCGACTTTATTGAAGATGGTGAACATAGCCTGATTGCTGCATTTGCTTCATCTTCAGCTAATCTTGACGACGCTCAATTTGATGAATTGGAAAAGCTTATAGAAGAACAACGAAAATTACGTAGTAGGCAAGCATAAGATGCTCGAAGGTAACGTGGCTATTTTATTAAATTTGATTAGTGTTGCAATAACGGCTTTTGTTATCGTTACACTATTAATATCTGCTATTGTCCCGTTGATTAGAAGCAGCTTAGATGCATTTGATTTTATCGCTCGAAAACGAATTTTGTGGTTGATGGTTACTTCTCCTTGGTGGATTGCGCTATTTTGCGTAGGAATATTGTTCCCTCGTCAAGGGAATGGATACTTAATTCTTTGGATGGAAAAGGTTGCACATTGGCATCATATCGATCTATTTATAGTAACAAGCTGGCATGGATTAACTTTGGTCATTGCAGCAGTCGTATTGGCGGTGTTGATTAACATTTCCTTTATTCAAGTTCGCCGTCATTCCATCGCAATACACAATCTTTTTAAACTTTCAGATGTTCAGCCTATCGCGGGTCAAAATGAAGATACTGTTTTTTCAATCTCATTAAGCATGCCTGCGGCTTTTACCATCGGTTTATTCAAGCCAAAGGTTTACCTTACATCAGGATTACTACAACAGCTTGAACAATCTGCTGTTGATATTATTATCCAACACGAGTTAGCACATGTTAGAGCAAGAGATCCCTTATTCAAAAGTATTTACGCTTTTTTCTGCCTACTTTATCCGAAGCCTATCCGCCGCTCTTTACAACAAGATTTTACTTTATTAACAGAACAACAAGCAGACGATGCCGTCACGCTCTACCATGACAACCTTGATGTGGCACAAACTTTAGTTACAGTCGCTAAGAAACAACGTCTGTTACCTGTTAGCTGTGAAGGAGTTCAAGTCAGTCATTTTAGTAAAGACCAAATTACCCTACGGGTAGAAAACCTTCTTTCTCCAAGAGAGCAAGTATCTGGAGCTAAACTGGCATTTACAGGGTTATGCTTCCTCGTGACTACATTATTCACATTATCAACTGTTGATAGCCTCCACCATCTAATCGAAACCTATTTCAACCATTAAATAAGGGTTATGAATGAATAATATTGTTGAAACAACCATAGATAAAAAACCGATTGCCAATCGGTTTTTGTGTGGTTTTTTTATCTCGGCCTTAGCATTTTCTGTGACAGCAAAAGACAACACAGAAATAAAAGTGCCACTTTATTTAGAAGACGCTATTCGCATGACGTTAAGTCACCACCCTGAGTTAGCGGTATTTTTGCATAAGACAAATATGCAAAAAGGAGCAATACAACAAGCAGGTATTGGTGAGCCAGCACAAATTGGGCTTACTTTTGAAGATGGTTTAGGCGTCGGTGAACATAGTGGGCTGAGTAACATGCAAACCACACTGACGTATTCCTGGTTGTTGCAACAAGAGCAAATTAATAGCCGTGTTGGCAATGCACAAACAGAGATGGAGCAGGTAGATATTGATAAGCACATTGTCACAATGGATTTAGCGGCGAGTACAGCAAAACAATTTACTCAAATCTTAGTAAAGCAAGAGCGTCTGAAGTTGAATCAAATGGCAACGCTTCAAGCGAACGAAGTGCTTAAAGCCATATCTGAACGCGTCAGTGCCGGCAGAAGCTCAACGATTGAAATGCGTATGGCAGAAGTTGAAATCGTGCGGATGCAGCTAGCTGTTGAAGATACAGAGCACGATTTAAAAGCTAGCCAGTATCAATTGTCGTCGTTGTGGGGAAAGCCAGGCACCCAATTTAGAGTCAATGGTAATTTATTCGCTCTGCCTGTGTTATCAAGTTTAGATAAGGAACTCGATAAACTGAAAAAAAGCCCGTATATCACTCAATTTGCAACCGCTACCCGCATAGCACAATCACAATTGGAGCTGGCGCGGATAGAGGCTAAATCTCAATGGCAATTTTCTGCTGGTTTTCGCCGTTATGAAGCAACAGATGACTTTGGCCTTGTTGCTGGTGTATCGGTTCCTTTTGGCGCAAGCGACCGTAATGCAGGGACTATTTCGACCTTACAAGCCAAGCAAGACGTGCTTGCTGTCGAACAAGTAGCGTTAATGCAAAAGCTCGACTCACAGTTATATGTACAACTACAAGAAATAGCCCATGCACGGCATGTTATCGATGCTTTTGAAAAAACGATAATCCCAACATTAGAAGTGACATTAAAAGAGGCTGTTCGAGCCTTTGAACTTGGACAACTCAGCTACAGTCAATGGAGTGATATACGCCGTGATTTACTTAATGCCCAATCGGAGTTGTTAAATACATACGAGAGTTTGCATTTACAACATTTTGAAATTCAACGCCTAACGGGCGCATCTATATCATTGTGAGACGTTTATGAAAAATAATAATATTTTTACATCACTGACTTTTGCAATATTTCTTTGCTTAAGTGTGAGCCCTTCATTTTCAGTGTCTGCATCATCTGCCCCTGAAGCGGAAGAAGCTGAGCCAGAAAAAGGCCCCCACAGAGGCCGCATGTTGCGAGACGACAATATGGCTTTGGAGCTAGCTATTTTTGAAACGGGTGTACCGCCGGAGTTTAGGGTGTGGGTAACCGATGCAGGCAAGCCTGTTTCACCGGATAAAGTGGCTTTGAATGTTCAACTTACCCGTCTTGGTGATGTTGTAGACGATATTAACTTTCGTGTCGAAGGTGACTTTTTACGTGGAGATTTAGAAATTTACGAACCTCATTCATTTGTGGTCACCATTAGCGCTAAATATCTGGGCAAAAATTATCGCTGGCAATACGATAACCTTGAAGGCCGAACTCGTATTGAGCCAGCAGTGGCTGAAGCTATGGGAATTAGTACCGATGTTGTCGCGGCTAGAACACTTCATCAAACCATTCCTGCTTATGGGCGTTTATCGCTTCCAGCGAGTGCGACACATAATATATCAGCCAGATTTGACGGGGTAATCACCAAGTTGTTTGTTAAACAAGGCGACCTTGTAAAGCAAGGGCAGACACTGATGACAGTTGAAAGTAACGAAAGCCTTAAGCCTTATCAAATCACATCTCCTGCCGACGGCATTGTGACTGAACAGTATGCCAATAGTGGTGAACAAACAGCGTCAAAAACCTTATTGACCCTAACCAATACGTCGCAATATGTGGCCAAGCTAGCAGTATATCCCGCCGATTATAAAAATGTCGTTGTTGGCACTCCGGTAACCGTAAAGATTGAAGGTTATGACACTCCGCTTACAGGGAAGGTTGAGTTTATTGAGCAAAAAGTCCGCGATGACCAGGCTAAATTAGTATGGGTGAAGGTGCCGAATGTGAATAATGCTCTGGCCGACGGTGGGTTTGTTAACGCTGATATTGAGGTGGCGACGATTGATGTGCCTGTCGCAGTAAAAAAAGTCGGTTTGCAAGGGTTCAGGGACTTTACCGTAGTTTATGCAAAAGTAGGTGAACAATACGAGGTGAGAATGCTTGAGCTTGGTCAAGATGATGGTGAGTGGGTCGAAGTTCTTGGTGGAATTGCATTAGGGGCAACCTATGTGACTGAAAACAGTTACATCATTAAAGCTGACATTGAAAAGTCTGGCGCTTCGCACGATCACTAGGAGTAGTAAATGTTGGAATCTATTTTACGCTTTTCCATAAAGCGCAATGTACTCGTTTTAGTACTAGTGATGATTACGGCTTTTGTGGGCGCCTGGAATTTTACCAAGCTGCCTATTGATGCTGTCCCTGATATCACCAATGTACAAGTCATGATTAACACCAAGGCACTAGGGTATACACCATTAGAAATTGAACAACGGGTCACCTTTCCATTAGAAAATGCGCTTGCGGGATTGCCTGGGCTTACATATACCCGTTCTGTGTCACGTTATGGTTTATCGCAAGTTGTTGCCATTTTTGATGACAATACCGATGTATATTTTGCTCGGCAATTGGTGAGTGAACGCTTATCTGCCGCGCGTTCAGAATTACCGTCAGGACTTGAGCCTGAACTCGGACCGATTGCCACTGGGCTGGGTGAAATTTTCATGTTCACAGTGGATGCGTTACCCAATGCAACACATGCCGATGGCTCCGAGATTACACCCACCGACCTACGTACTGTGCACGATTGGACTATTCGTCCGCAACTAATGCGTGTGCCTGGCGTTGTTGAGGTGAATCCTATTGGTGGGTTTGAACGTGAAATTTTGGTTGCATTCAAACCCCAAAAACTGCTCGCGTTTGGTGTTACTCAAGCTGATGTGGTTGACGCAATTGCACAAAATAATCAAAACCAAGGCGCAGGATTTATTGAGCAAAATGGCGCGCAATGGCTTATGCGTATTCCTGGGCAAGCCGAAGACTTACAAGCCATTGGTAACATTCCGCTAAAAAGTATTGATGGTTCACCTGTTCGCATAAAAGATGTGGCAGATATTGGTGATGGAAAAGGGCTGCGTAATGGTGCTGCCACCCAAAATGGCCGTGAAGTGGTGATGAGCACTGTATTTATGCTTATCGGCGAGAATAGTCGCACAGTGGCTCACGCAGTAGGTGAGAAGCTAAAACAAATTAACGCAAGCTTACCTCAAGGGATTGTGGCTACCGCGGTATACGATCGTACTAAGTTAGTTGATCAAACACTTAGTACAGTACAAACAAACCTGACCGAAGGGGCTATTTTAGTTGTAGTTGTGTTGTTTATTTTACTTGGTAATTTCAGGGCCGCATTTTTAACCGCATTGGTGATCCCGTTTGCGATGTTAATGACTGTGACAGGCATGGTTCAAGTTGGTGTTAGTGCCAATCTAATGAGTTTAGGTGCGCTTGATTTTGGCTTGTTAGTGGACGGTGCAATTATCATTGTTGAAAACTGCCTGCGCCGTCTGAGTCAAGCTGGGCAACATTCTTTACCTTTGAAAGCACGCTTAGAACTAGTGTTTGATGCAACCCGTGAAGTGATCCGCCCAGCGTTATTCGGTGTGTTCATTATTACTGCCGTGTATTTACCCATTTTCGCCCTTGAAGGTGTAGAGGGGAAAATGTTCCACCCGATGGCCATTACCGTTGTTATCGCCCTATTAAGTGCCATGTTACTGTCGGTAACCTTTGTGCCTGCAATGATTGCATTGTTATTTAAAAAACCAATCAAAGAAAAGCACAGTCCAATTATTCGTGGAGCGGCTTATTTGTATCGTCCAGCGTTAAATATGGTGCTTAAAGGTCGTTGGATTGTGGTGTGTATGGCGGTGTTGTTAGTGGTCATTTTTGGCCACCAAGCTACCCGGCTAGGCAGTGAGTTTGTACCAAACCTTGATGAAGGTGATATTGCCATGCATGCACTGCGCATTCCTGGAACATCATTAAGTCAGGCAATTGCATTGCAAGAAGTGTTAGAAGAAAAAATTCAGCAAATGCCGGAGGTTGAAAGAGTATTTGCCAAAATAGGCACGGCCGATGTGGCAACTGATGCTGTACCGCCAAGTGTTGCAGACAACTTTATTATTCTAAAACCACGTAATCAATGGCCTAATCCTAATAAATCAAAAGAGCAGGTGGTGGAGGATTTAGCTGCGTTGGTAGAGCCAATACCTGGCAATCGTTATGAATTTTTACAACCTATTCAAATGCGGTTTAATGAATTACTGGCGGGTGTGAGAGCCGAATTAGCAATTAAAGTGTTCGGCGATGATTTTGAAACCCTTGCCGCATTAGGTAATGAAATTGAGTCAGCCATTAGCCAGGTTGAAGGTATAGCCGATGTGCAAGTTGAACAAACTACGGGGTTACCGCTTTTATCCATAATCCCTAACGCTGACAAAATTATGCAATACGGGATCAGTAAAGCGCAATTGCAATCCCAATTAGCGACTGCGCTAGGTGGAACCGTTGCTGGCAAGTTTTATCAAGGTGATAGGCGTTCGGATATTGTCGTTCGATTAGATGAAGTACTGCGTAATGATGTCGACGCACTGTCATATTTGCCAATTCATCTGGGCAATGGTCGTTCTGTGCCATTACAAGAACTTGCTTCATTGGAATTGATTAATGGTGCAAACCAAATTAATCGAGAAAATGGCAAGCGTAGAGTCGTTGTGACAACAAATGTGAGAGGCCGTGATTTAGGTGGTTTTGTGAGTGATATTCAACAAGCCGTTGCTGCCAATGTTGATATTCCTGCTGGTTACTGGATTGAATACGGCGGCACTTATCAAAAGCTCCAGTCCGCTTCACAGCGTTTAAGTATTGTAGTACCAGTCACGTTGCTCATGATTATTGGTTTATTAGTGTTAGCGCTGAATTCAATCAAAGATGCATTAATCATTTTTACAGGCGTGCCTTTAGCATTGACGGGCGGGGTTGCTGCATTAATGTTAAGTGGTATTCCATTCTCAATATCAGCAGCAGTTGGCTTTATTGCGTTGTCAGGTATTGCCATTTTGAATGGATTAGTCATGGTCTCGTTTATCCGAGAATTACGAAAAGAGGGCATGAATTTACACCAGGCTATTTTTGACGGTGCATTAACTCGACTTCGACCTGTAATGACCACTGCGTTTGTTGCATCGTTGGGCTTTCTTCCGATGGCGTTTAATAGTGGTATGGGTTCTGAAGTACAACGGCCTTTAGCTATGGTAGTTATCGGTGGGATTATTTCCTCAACGCTACTAACTTTATTTGTTATTCCCGCACTTTACCGAATTTTACATAAAGATAAGGATACGATTTTGATTAAAACAGAAACTTTGGAGTCATTTAATGCCAAGTAAATTATCAAGCTATTGCTTGTTCGCACTCCTCCTATGTTGCTCCTTTATTAGCATTGAGGTACTCGCTCATGGTGTTGATGACAATACTAGAGCTTTTTTAGAGCAAAATAGCGGCGTACAGTTTGTGCCATTTCTTTACATTGGCGCAAAACACATGATTACCGGATACGATCATTTACTATTTTTGGTTGGCGTTATTTTCTTTTTATATAGAAGCCGTGATGTTTTCATATATGTCACGATGTTCACCATCGGTCATAGCACTACGTTGCTGTTAGGTGTGTTAAGCGATATCCAAGTAAATGCCTACCTTATTGATGCAATTATTGGCTTATCTGTGGTGTATAAGGGGTTTGATAATTTAGGTGGCTTTAAACGTTGCTTCAAATGGCAACCTAACACGCAATGGGCTGTTCTCATTTTCGGGCTATTTCATGGCTTAGGCTTAGCGACAAAATTAGAAGAATTTAATTTACCCAGTGAAGGCCTATTTACCAATTTAGTCGCATTTAACATGGGTGTAGAACTCGGTCAGTTCGCGGCTTTAGTGGTGATATTAATTGTTCTCAACATCTGGCGTAAATGGCCTTCATTTCAGCAATTTTCTACACTAACAAATACCCTACTAATGAGTGCAGGTGTCATGTTGATGGGTTATCAATTGACTGGTTACTTTATTAATTAATAACAAAGAGAAATATATGCAACATACAGTAAGTAGTAACACGTTAATTAAAGCTTCTTTAGCAGCAACGGTTCTAGCGGCTTTTGTGTTAGTCACCCTTATTTTGCCTGCTGAATACAACATTGATCCCACAGGCATTGGTCAAAAAATAGGTGTTACCACATTAGCTCCCATGCCTGAAACTCAAACACAAAAAAGCTCAAAAGTAGAAGGCACAACAGAGTTTCAAATTATCGAAGTCATTGTGCCTGCTGGAAAAGGTGTCGAATACAAGTTCGAGATGCAGCAATATGAAAAAATGACTTATGAATGGCTAACTGATGGAGATGCGTTGTTCTTCGACCTCCATGGCGAACCAGAAGGGGATACCACTGGATACTATGAGAGTTATGTTATTGCGACATCAGATGACATGAAAGGGAGTTTTACAGCCCCCTTTCCTGGCTCTCATGGTTGGTATTGGAAAAATAAGTCCGACAACCCAGTAACGGTAAAATTATTGGTTAAAGGGCAATACAAAGTTATTGGTTTAAAATAATAAGGACGCATTTATGAGAAATTTATTTATATTTTTAGTTATCGGTAGTGCTTTTATCGGTAGCTATTCTTTTGCACATGTAGATAGAATGAAAAGCATGGATCATTCAAGAAATAGTCATATGAATGAGAAGAAGGTAATTAGCATTACTATTAAAACAATAAATAAAATGACATTCAAAGATTTAGGTTATGAGGCTGGTAAGCTGCCATCTTCATGGGAAACCATTAACAATGCAGATGTAAATATTGTAAATGTTTATGAAGGAAGTTATGTCGTGAGTGCTACGAACTCACAAGTTAAACAGACATTATATTTTAGAATTGATGACGATGGTGATGTCGTTGCAGTATCTGAGAATAAGGGCTTTTAATAAGCGGTAAGTAATGAAATAGTGATTGTCAAACGACTACTTCTAATTGAAGTAGTCGCAACCATTGTTCTTACTAAATTAGGATAAGAACAAGGCGTCTAAAGGCGGCACTACCAACTTAGAAGCCTGTTGGTAATCATGGCAATTGCACCATCATCCTAATTGTTTACTATTACACATTATGAGAGTCTGAGTTAGTTAACTTGAAATGGTCGCATAATCATGTGAATCGCTTTGGTAATGGTGTCCCAGTGTTCATTCGTTGAGTGTAAAAACATCTGCACATAGCCAAAACTCAAACGCGATTATCCTGACTTACAATACATCCTCATTAGCGAAAGTACTATTAGCTACACTTATGATGACCAATCAATAAAGTAGGAGGTCACCATGGTCTCATCAAACAAAAAAAATCATAGCGGAGTCAAAAAGCCTTTTCGGCTCGAAGAGATTTGGCGTATTCGAACTAGGCTAGAAATAGAAAATAGCCTTATGCAACTAGCGTTACTCAATTTGGCAATCGATAGTAAACTCAGAGCAAGTGACCTACTTCCTCTGAGGGTTTGTGATATATCGTCACAAGAACGAATGTTTGCAAGAGTTAAGCTTATTCAGCAGAAAACGGATGTTGAAGTCCAGTTTGAAGTCACTGCTAGAACTCAACAAAGTCTGATGAAATGGATTTTTGTCGCAGCTCTAAAGACAAGTGATTATTTATTTCCAAGCTTAATACGAAATGAGCAACCGATTAGCTATTCGTATTATCGTTCTCTTGTCAGGTCGTGGGCATCAAATATTGGTCTAGATCCTAACTTGTATGGGACTCACTCAATGAGACGAACCAAAGCAACATTAGTCTATGCAAAAACTAAGGATATTCGAGCCGTCCAACTTTTACTCGGACATACTAGAGTAGACAACACAATTCGTTATCTTGGTGTTGAATTGGAGGATGCTCTTACACTTTCAGAATCTACTGATTGTTAATACGGTATGCCCCCAGAACCTAAGGCTATTTTTCGTGGCATTCTGACTATTAATCAATGGATTATAATATCTTTGGGTCATATATATGTAAAGAATTTATTGATTGAAACTAATCACTAAAAACACCTGTATATCGAGCTTTGCTATACTTATTATAATGCAAACCATATATTTTAGAGTATAAAATCTAACTCACTTTTGTCCAAAAGTGAGTTACTAAGAGATACGCTTTCAGTTGTAATAAAATGACAATTCATAATTATAGTATCTAGGTGCAGTTCCAATTTGTCAGACTATGGGTACATTTTATGTCAGAGTATAGT
>NZ_JACJER010000125.1:0-13367 GCF_014164185.1 Shewanella sp. SG44-6
GCTCTCCTGAGGCGGAAGATTCGACTAATTTAGCCAATGTTTACGCGCGTCCTGAAATTATTATTGCCGCTGCCAACTCTTATATTGCTTCTCTTGTTGGTATTATTACTCCGCTTGAAAAGCGTAGTTTGTGGCTAGGAACCAAAGTGATGCCATTAATGCTTGGTGTTCGTTTTTTAACTGATTATTTAAATGGTGACGTTTATTTTGGGATTAAATATGAAAACCATAATCTTGATCGTGCCATCAATCAGTTAACCATTTATCAAAGTCTAGTGCAGCAAGAAACTAGGTTAATGTCTTTATTTAGCGCTTAGTCAGTATCGTAAAAATCATCTCGTTATATTGCCCATTGCTAGCCAATACCAATAGTAGACCAAAGCTCTGCTCGATAACTTTTATTATTCAAACTTAGTTAGGTTAGCATTTTTAAAATAAGGATTTAATTGATGTCAAATATGCTCAATAAGTATAAATGGATTTTATTTGATGCAGATGAAACACTATTTCATTTCGATGCATTTGCTGGATTAAAATTAATGTTTTCGCGCTTTGATATTGATTTTAGTGCAGAAGATTTTTCTGTTTATCAGCAGGTTAATAAACCGTTATGGGTCGAGTATCAGAATGGTTTAATCAGCGCTGCACATTTGCAACACACTCGATTTACTCATTGGGCTGCTAAATTATCCGTAACACCACAGCATTTAAATAGTCAGTTTTTAAGTGCTATGGCTGATATTTGTCTCCCTTTACCGGGAGCTCGTGAATTAGTTGATTCATTGTCGGGTAAGGTCAATTTAGGCATTATTACTAATGGCTTTACCGAATTACAAAATATCCGTTTAAGTCGTACCGGTTTCCAAGATGCATTTAATCCAGTGGTGATTTCTGAACAACTGGGTAAAGCAAAACCTGATGTAGCTATTTTTCAGCATGCGTTTAGCTTAATGGGAGAGCCGCAGAAGCACCAAGTGCTGATGGTCGGTGATAACCTACACTCAGATATTTTAGGGGGGATCAATGCGGGTATCGACACATGTTGGTTAAATCATCATGACCAACCTATAAGCGATAATATTGTTCCCAGTTATCAGGTACGAAATTTAACTGAGCTACATCAACTATTGATACCGAACACATCAGTGGCAGGTTAGCTACATTGTAATGTCATATCATCTGTTATAAAAAAGCCATTCAGTTGAATGGCTTTTTTATTAGCTAATGTAAATCGATATTACTGGAATAAATCTTCAGCAACATTGTCGATAAAGATATCTCCACTTTGCTGAGTTTCAGTGACATATTCTTTAGGTTCGGTGCCTTCAACAAAGTACTCAAACTCTGTCGTATAGTCTGTTTTTCGAGTCAATTTACCCGTGGCTAAATCAATACGCGCAGATACAATCCCTTTAGGCGGAATGACGGGCGCTTCTGGGGTGCCAGATAGGGCTTTATTCATATAGTCATTCCAACCAGGACCGGCAGTTTTTGCTCCTGCTTCAGCACCTGATATTTGATCTGGATCGCCATTAGCCATCCAGCTTGAACGGCCTAATTGACGACCATGATCATCAAAACCAACCCAGAAGGTTGCGGTTAGTGTAGGATTAAAACCACTGAACCAAGTATCACGAGATTCGTTAGTTGTTCCTGTTTTACCCGCAATATCATGACGTTTAATTAATTTTGATGCTCGCCAAGCCGTACCATTCCACCCCGTTCCATGGCTCCAGTCACCGCCACCCCAAATCACGCTTTTTAAAGCTTCAGTAATCAAAAATGCTGTCTGTTCAGAGATAACTCTTTTGGCAAAATGAGCTTGTGGATTAGTACATACATTTTGCTCTGCGGTGATTGAGCTGACATTCTCTTGATCTAACTCTGTTGCCATCACAGTAAATGGGTCATCAATATCAGTAAGCTCTGTTGGCCCTGTTATAGATGGTTCTGGTTTACTGCATGCAATAGTTGGAATGGTTTGTTCAACCATGTTGTCGTATGCATCGGTGACATGATCGATAAAGTAAGGCTCAACTAAGTAGCCACCATTAGCGAAAGTATTAAATGCAGTAGCAACTTGTAATGGTGTTACCGATGCAGAACCTAAAGCTAACGATTCATTGCGTGGTAAATCACTTGGGTCGAATCCGAACTTTATCAGCTCTTTTATGGTGTCGTCTAAACCGGTATGTCGCATTGCTCTAACTGACATAACGTTAATCGACTGAGCTAAACCCACACGTAAGCGTGTTGGCCCACCGTAGATATCAGGTGAGTTCTTTGGTCGCCATGCAGTACCTTGGCGGGTATCGGGTTTGTTAATTGGTGCGTTATTGATAAGCGTAGCCAAGGTGTAATCTTTTTCTAAAGCTGCGGCATAAATAAAAGGCTTAATATTGGAGCCTAATTGACGCTTAGCTTGAGTCACTCGATTGAATTGACTCTGGCTAAAGCTAAATCCGCCTACAAGCGTTTTAATTGCTCCGTCATGAGGTTCAAGTGAGACGGTTGCACTCGATACCTGAGGAATTTGTGATAATTGCCAATGCTTACCATTGTGACGGATCCAGACTTGTTGGCCGGCGGTTAATATATCGCTTGCAAGTTTAGGTGGTAAGCTCTGACGTTTATCGCTAATAAACTTACGCGCCCATTTTAAGCCATTCCATTCAAGAGTCAGTAGTTCGCCTTTTTCATCAATCACTTGTGCTTGTTGGTCATTTACGCTTAGCACTGCTGCTGGCATAATGCCCTGTACCGAAGACGTGCGCTTTAAAATCGCGACAATCTCATCGTTGCTTAGTGGTGTATCAGTCCATAATTCAGTGACAGGGCCGCGGTAACCATGACGTTGGTCGTAAGCAAAAACATTATCTCTTAATGACTCCTGAGCCATCAATTGTAGATCTGAAGATATAGTGGTGTAGACATTATATCCATTGGTATAGGCGGCTTCTTCACCGTACTTCTGGATCATGTAATCACGTGCCATTTCCGAAACATATGGAGCGTATAAGTCAATTTCAGCGCCATGATATTTCGCGGTAGAAGCGCTATTGATGGCTTCTTGATATTCTGCTTGAGTGATATTACGTTTCTCGAGCATGCGGCTTAGAACCCAATTTCGACGAGATATTGCCCGTTCGGTATTTCTAATAGGATTTGCTGCTGATGGTGCTTGTGGTAAACCGGCAATCATTGCCATTTCTGGTAACGTCAGTTGGTTAAGTTCTTTACCATAATAAACTTGCGCTGCAGCACCTACACCATAGGCACGGTTACCTAAAAATGAGCGATTTAAATAAAGAGCTAAGATTTCTTTCTTAGTGAGTGCTTTTTCAATTTTTAGCGCTAGAAATATTTCTTTTACTTTACGAATGTACGTTTTCTCATTCGATAAGAAAAAACCTCGGGCAACTTGCTGGGTTATCGTACTGGCACCTTGACTTTTCTTACCCGTCGTTATCAAAATGACCGCCGCACGAATAATACCAATTGGATCAATGCCATTATGTTCAAAAAAGCGCGCATCTTCGGTATCGAGCACGGCATTAATTAACTGAGTCGGGACCTCTTCATACTCAACAGGTATACGACGTTTTTCACCAAACTGAGAAATCAGTTTGCCATCGCGGCTATAAATACGCAGCGGAGTTTGTAATTGAACCGTCTTTAGCGAATTAACATCGGGTAAATCGGGTAGCACATAAAAATAAGCGGCAGCTATAGCAGCAATGCCAAGTAGTGATAGGCTAAAAAATGCAATTAATAAACGTTTAAACCACTTCACTCTAGAATTCCAGAAAAATTACAAATAGTGACGTTAGTATATAAGCGTGAGGGTTTTTGGTGAAGTAAAACATGAAATAACTAAATAGTATTTGTAAAATGTTGAAACATTTTATACAAATACTTATAACGAGTTGATTATGTGCTAATCTCTTAGAAAATAAAAATACAATTGTGATGACGGACTATGATTTCAAAATTATGGAAGCGTCAAGCACCTCAAATGGTCGGGATCGATATTGGATCTCATGAAATCAAAGCCATATTGTTGAGCAAGACTGCGGATGGATATAAAATTCAAAACCATGCGGCGGTTCCTGTTAGGAAAGGAGCTGTAGTTGATCATGATATTCGTGATTCTGAAGCGGTACTTGAATCATTAAGACAAATTCGACGGGGATTACCTAAATCCCTCAAATTTGCTGCTGTTGCTGTTTCAGGATCTGCTGTAATGACTAAGGTCATTTATATGGATGCTGCGTTGAATGAAGAGGAAATGGAAGCTCAAATTGAGATTGAAGCTGACAATCTTATTCCTTATTCGCTTGATGAAGTCAGTATTGATTTTGAAAGACTTAATCCTAACATTACCGATCCAACGAAAGTGAATGTGCTACTGAGTGCATGTCGCACCGAAAACATTGATTCACGAGTAGATGCACTAGATGCAGTCGAGCTAGATGTAAAAGTTGTCGATGTGGAAGCCTATGCTTTAGGACGTTCTGCAGAATTAATTTATGGCCAGTTACCTGATGGTGCTAAAGATAAATCAATCGCCATGGTTGATATCGGTGCCAATATGACCACATTCTCAGTGGTTGAAAATGGTGATACTACTTTCATACGTGAACAAGCTTTTGGTGGTGAGTTATTTACTCAATCAATCTTGTCATTTTATGGAATGCCCCATGATGAGGCTGAACGAGCCAAGATAACAGGGCAATTACCCCGTAATTATATGTTCGAAGTTCTATCACCTTTTCAGACGCAATTATTACAACAAATTAAACGAACCTTACAGATATACTGTACTGCCAGTGGCCGTGAAAAAGTTGACTACATCGTTTTATGTGGTGGTACAGCTAAGTTAGAAGGAATGGTTGAATTACTTACCAACGAGTTAGGTACTCATACTATTCTTGCTGACCCCTTCCAAGGCTGTTTGCATGCAGATGATGTGATGAAAAGTCAGCTTCAACCTAATATGAGTAAATATATGGTGGCATGTGGTCTTGCGTTAAGGAGTTATGCTCAATGGCGAACATAAACTTATTACCTTGGCGTGAAGAGGCAAGAGAGAAGCAAAAACGCGACTTCATCGGTATTTTAGCATTAGTCTTTTTAGTGACTTCATTAATCGTTTATTTATTTCTGGGTTTTCTGGAAGTGGTCACTGATGATCAACGTCAACGCAATGCCTATTTGGAATCGGAAATTAGTTTGCTTGATACCCAGATTGCCGAAATTAGAAAAATTACCGAACGTAAAAAAGACATAGAACGTCGCACAGAGATTATTCTCAATTTACAACAATCGCGTAATTTACCGACCCATGTTTTAGATGAATTAGTTCGAATTGTTCCGCCTGGTATTTATCTTTCAAGTATAGAGAAGAAAGGTAGCGTGTTATTAATTGAGGGACGAAGTGAATCGAACAATAACGTCGCTAATATGATGAGAAAGGTTAAAACTTCTGCTTATCTGAATGATCCGAGTATGCAATCGATTGTGACCCAAAATGAAGAGTTAAGGCAGTTACAACGTTTTAAATTACGTGTCACTATTCGTGATGATTCACAAGAAGCGAATGTTGATCCGAACCAAGGAGCGAGAAAATGAATCTCGACCTAGATCAATTTAACGATATCGATTTTGAAAACATTGGTGGTTGGCCTAAGCTGGTAAAAATTGTATTTGCTGGTTTCTTGTCTCTATGTGTTATTGGTGGCAGTTATTACTTGTTTATTTCCGACTCGATCAATGAGATGGAAGCTGAACAGCAAAAAGAAATTCAATTACGTGAAGATTTTGAAACTAAATATCGTTTAGCAGCTAATCTTAAACTGTACCGTGAGCAATTAGACGTGATGGAAGTGCAGTTTGCCGAATTGCTTAAAATGTTGCCTTCTGAAAATGAGATGCCTGGTTTATTAGATGATTTAACGTTTGTTGCTACTGATGCTGGCCTTAGAATTAATAGCCTAGATTGGGATGATGAAATCGAACGTGATTTTTATATTGAATTCCCAATTAAGATGTCAGTGGAAGGTGATTATCATAAAATAGGTAATATGGTGAGCGGGGTTGCAAAATTACCTCGAATTGTCAGTCTGCACGACTTTATTATAAAGCAGAACGATAGTGGTGGTTTATCAATGGATATTCTCGCTAAAACCTATCGCTTTAAAGAAGGGGCAGAATTAACGCAACAGGCCAATAAGGGACAGAAATAATGAAATTTTTGCCTTTATTCTTATCAATGGTGTTTTTATTGAGTGGTTGTATTGGCGATCGCAGCGATTTAGAGCTATTTGTTACTACTACAAAGGCACAACACGTCGCCCGTATACCGCCTTTGAAGCAAACACCAAAGTTTGAACATTTTGCATATCAAGCTGAGTTAATGCGCAGCCCGTTTGTTCCACCATCAAGGGAATTGACAGAAGAGGTGATTGATACATCTAAAGATTGTTTACAACCAGACTTAAAACGTCGCAAAAGTCGTTTAGAAACTTATGCATTAGACAATTTAAGAATGCGTGGAACATTAAGCGAAGATGGAACTATTTGGGCTTTAGTCGAATCTAGCGATGCCAATGTTTATCGCATGGGTGTAGGCGAGTATTTAGGGCTTTATCATGGCCGAATTGCTAAAGTAACGCCGCAATTTATCGAAATTATAGAATTAATCCCTGATGGTTCGGGTTGTTGGTCAGAAAGATCCAGCAATTTAGAATTATCAGGAAAATAACGTGCGAAGGATGAGAGAATAATGGAATCTTCTGCCGCGATAAAAAAAGCAATAACAAAGTTATTATTTTTTAGAGCGTTTTTAGGCGCAGTATTATTAATGGGTTTAATACCCAGTGCGATAGCTGCTAATCGTCTTATGGACGTCAAATACCATTCAATGGTTGATCATCAATTAGAATTAGAGTTGATTTTTGAATCATCAATAGTGTCACCGTCTGTCGATTTATCGGCAGATCCAGCAGAAATCATGTTGAATTTCTCTGATACTATTTCTAATTTAACTAAAAACAATATTCCGGTGAATACTGTTGGCGTAAAAGAAATTAATACACAACAACAAGGTGGCGATTTACAGATCATTGTTGCAATGAATAAAGTAAAACCGTACCAAGGTAAAATTGTTGGTAATAGTTATCGGTTAACGATTAATGATGATGTCGCTGGTCCAGTAGAAGCTAATAATCCATTTGTTAACGGTATTAGTAGTATTGATTTTCGTCGCAACAAAACTGGTGGCGGAGAAATATTATTTAATCTAAGCAATCGTTCTGTAGCCGCTAATGTTGAACAAGTTGGTTCAAAGCTCGAAATAAAACTCTATAACACCGATATTGGTAATGATTTGCTTTATGTTATGGATGTACAAGATTTTGCCACACCAGTGAATAGTTTTGAAACATTTAAAGACGATCTTACTGCCCGTATCTTGGTTGATGTTGATGGTAACTATGACTACAACTACCGCCAAGACGGTAATGTGTTTAAAGTTAGCATTGATAAAGTTGAACGAGTTTCGGTTGCTAAAGAGGCCAAAAAATATAATGGTCGCTCATTGTCACTTAACTTCCAAAATATTTCAGTCCGTACTGTTTTACAAATTATTGCTGATTACAATAACTTTAACCTTGTTACCAGCGATACCGTAGAAGGTGAAATTACCTTACGTTTAGATGACGTGCCTTGGGATCAAGCCTTGGACCTTATTTTACAAACTAAAGGTTTGGATAAACGTATTGAAGGCAATATTTTAATGGTTGCACCAAGTGAAGAGCTTGCTATTCGCGAAAGTAACGACTTGAAAAATCGCCAAGAAGTAAAAGAGTTAGCCCCGTTATATTCTGAATATTTACAAATAAACTATGCTAAAGCCGTCGATATAGCGGATTTACTTAAAACTACCGATTCCACTCTACTATCATCTCGCGGCAGTGTTGCCGTTGATGAACGTACAAATACGCTATTGGTAAAAGACACTGCGGAAATTTTAGAGAACGTACACAGATTAATAGATGTATTAGACATTCCTATTAAGCAAGTATTGATTGAAGCCCGCATGGTGACAGTGAAAGACGATGTGTCTGAAGATTTAGGCATCCGTTGGGGCATCACCGACCAGCAAGGCACAAAAGGCACCTCTGGTACCATTAATGGTGCCACTGATATTGCTAACGGTATTATCCCAAGTGTTAATGATCGTCTTAATGTAAATTTACCGGCAGCAGCAAGCTCTGCAACCAGTATTGCTTTTCATGTTGCTAAATTGGCTGACGGTACGGTACTTGATTTAGAGTTAAGCGCATTAGAGCAAGAAAACAAAGGCGAGATTATTGCCAGCCCACGTATTACGACGTCTAACCAAAAGTCGGCGTATATTGAGCAGGGTGTTGAAATCCCCTATGTTGAGTCAGCATCTAGTGGTGCAACAACGGTTACCTTTAAAAAGGCAGTGTTATCGCTTCGGGTAACTCCACAAATTACCCCTGATGACCGTGTTATCCTTGATCTTGAAATTACTCAAGACTCTCAAGGAACAACGGTTGCCACCGCGACTGGTGAAGCTGTTGCGATTGATACTCAACGTATTGGTACCCAAGTGCTGGTTGATAATGGTGAGACCATTGTGCTCGGTGGTATATACCAACAGAACTTAATTAGCCGAGTGAGTAAAGTACCGGTATTGGGTGATATTCCGTTAGTAGGCTTCTTATTTAGAAACTCAACTGACACCAACGAGCGTCAAGAATTGTTGATTTTCGTTACCCCTAAGATTGTTGCTGATAAACGATAGTTTTCTTTAGCGATAACGAGCATAAAAAGCCAGCGACGTAAGCGCTGGTTTTTTTATGGTGCATGTTTATGAGCAGCAAATTACCACTGAGGATAAATACACTAGCGGTAAATATCACTCAAGTGAGTAAAATGACTGCCTATGGCGGCAATAATAGTGACTTTATTAAAGTTTATAGCGAATGATATTAATTAGATTATGTTGTCTGCAGTAAACTATAGTCTTTGCATTAACAAACACTTAACTGTACACATTACATTATTTAGGGTGTTTTTATCTTCGAGGTTATAATAAAATCATTATAAATAGCTGTGATGACTTGCAAGCGGTAGCCCTTAACTGAGATAATCCTTCGTCAAGTCTCAATAGAGCAAGGTTAAATTATAGGTCGGCTTGAGGTTTAAGTCGATAAGGCATTCTTCCATATAAGATTCAGACGTATACGAAATGGCTGAAAAACGCAATATTTTTCTGGTAGGCCCTATGGGCGCAGGTAAAAGCACAATTGGTCGCCATCTGGCGCAAATGCTGCATTTAGATTTCCACGATTCAGATCACGAGATTGAACAACGTACTGGTGCAGATATTGCCTGGGTGTTTGATGTTGAAGGTGAGGAGGGTTTCCGTCGTCGTGAAGCTCAAGTCATTGGTGATCTTTCAGAAAGGCAAGGTATCGTTCTCGCGACAGGTGGTGGTTCTGTTCAGAGTAAAGATATCCGAAACTATCTTTCTGCTCGAGGTATAGTGGTTTACTTAGAGACAACTATCGACAAGCAAGTAGCGCGTACTCAGCGTGATAAGCGTCGCCCGTTGTTACAAGTAGATGATCCACGTGAAGTGCTCGAAAGCTTAGCGGAAATTCGTAATCCTTTATATGAGGAAATTGCGGATGTTATCGTTAAAACGGATGAGCAAAGCGCGAAGATCGTCGCAAACCAAATTATCGAGCAACTCGGCTTTTAGGTAACAACATGCAACAGATTCAGGTTCAATTAGGTGATAGAAGTTACCCCATTTATATTGGCCAGGATTTGATGAATGATAGCGAGCTATTTGCTCGCTACCTAACAAACAAGAAAGCCTTAATTGTTTCAAATGACACCATTGCTCCGTTGTATCTTCAAAAGATACAACAAGCGATGAGCGCTTGCGCGCGTGTTGAAACGGTTATTTTGCCTGATGGCGAAAAATTTAAAGATTTACAACACCTAGATTATATTTTTACTGAACTACTTGAGCATAATTTTGCCCGAGACTCAGTCTTAGTTGCTCTCGGTGGTGGTGTTGTTGGTGATATGACTGGTTTCGCGGCAGCGTGTTATCAGCGCGGTATTGATTTTATGCAAGTGCCGACAACATTATTGTCCCAAGTTGATTCTTCTGTCGGTGGTAAAACGGCAGTAAATCATCCTCTTGGAAAAAATATGATTGGCGCATTTTATCAACCCAAATCTGTGATTATCGATACGCTTTGCTTACAGACATTACCTGCAAATGAGTTTGCAGCAGGTATGGCAGAAGTCATTAAGTACGGTATTATTTGGGATGCAGAATTTTTTCTATGGCTGGAAGAAAATGTTAACCCATTAAAGTCACTCCAGACTGATGCGCTTAACTATGCCATTGCAAAATGTTGTCAGATTAAAGCTGATGTTGTCGCGCAAGATGAAACTGAACAAGGTGTCAGAGCGTTATTAAATCTTGGGCACACCTTCGGTCATGCTATCGAAGCCGAAATGGGCTACGGAGTTTGGTTACATGGTGAGGCTGTCGCTGCTGGTACGGTTCTTGCGGCAAAAACTGCATGTAAACTCAATCTATTAGATGATTTAAGTGTTGAACGTATTTGTCAGTTAATGCTAGCGTTTGATTTGCCTATAACGGCTCCTGAGTCGATGGATTTTGAACAGTTTATTAAGCATATGCGCCGTGATAAGAAAGTTTTAGGTGGTAAGATTCGCTTAGTATTACCCACAGGTATAGGCCAAGCTGACGTCTTTAGTGATGTAGGTGAAGACTTGTTAAAACAGGTTATTAGCTGCGAATAAGTTATGCTTCCTACATCTCAATTATAGTGTGGTGAATCATTGACGACTCCAGGACTATTGTTACTCCCCACTCAAGAAGCGCTTATTCAGCGTTTACAGCATATTGCTAGCTATAGTGAACAGATGTCGGTGGTTTGTGGCGTTGATGGCTCAGGTAAATCTACGCTTACAGCTGCACTAGCCAGTGAGTTAGATGATTACAATTCAGCTTTAATTATATGCCCTCAACATGCCGATAGTGCAGAAATTCGTCGAAAAATTCTTGTTCAACTCATCTCTGCCCCCATATTTGATGACGAACGTCCTTTAATGGATACCGTTCTTAGAATTCAATCAAGTTTGAAAAAGCCATTACACATCATTATTGATGATGCCGATCTATTGCCTAAAGATATTTGGGCTGAATGCATTCTTCTGAGTCAAATCCATTGTGCTGGTAAACCTGTAGCGGTCACAGTAACGGTTAGCCCTGATTTTTGGTATACCTTAGTGGCAGATTTAACCGATGATATTCGTGCTAGATTGCTCCCGGTTACGATCGAGCCTTTATCGCTACCTGAGCGAGATGGTCTTTACCAGAGTTTATTACTTCGTAGCCAGCAAACGCCGTTTATTCCCCGTGAAATCATCCATAAACAATTAGAAAAACA
This sequence comes from Shewanella sp. SG44-6, assembly GCF_014164185.1. NCBI lineage: Bacteria > Pseudomonadati > Pseudomonadota > Gammaproteobacteria > Alteromonadales > Shewanellaceae > Shewanella > Shewanella sp. SG44-6. The sequence goes on from NZ_JACJER010000125.1 coordinate 11,532, forward strand.
GCAGGGCACGCCAGCTGAAGTGGTTAAATTATTAGCGTTAGCATTAGAAGAGCCGCAAACCAGCAAAGCATCTTGGCCCTGGTCGGCGAAAATGCTTATTGCCTTGTTTGCCATATTAGCGAGTGTGGCAATGTGGTGGGGTATTAGTCGTCAATTACCTCCAGCAATTTCTACATCGATATCGCCAACATTAACGGCTGAGCAATCAAGGTTGCGTGCCAAAGCAACAAAATATGTGATGAGTTATGCCGATAAAACATTAACCGCTTATTTTGCTCAGAGGCAATTGGTATTCACTAAGTCGAGCGCCAATGAGCAAGCACAGTTGCTTATAGAGGAGCAAGTCATTACAGATAGCCTAATTGAAGATAAAGATGCGACTGAGCTTGTTGAAGGTGTGCCTGTAGATAATTATACCGAGGTGGTGGTCAACTCATCATTAACGGGCTTGTCTTTTCAGGGGAAATTACCCAAAGCACAAGTTAATCCGGTCAATAAACCGAATGATATCGTTGAGCGAGACAATACTCCCAACCTAAAAGTTAAAGGGTTTACACTGCAACTTGCGAGTGTGAATGACAAAGATTCACTTACGCCTATATTAGTGAAATTGGCGCAAGAGCCGCAGGTTTACATTATGAGTTACAAACAACGTCACATTATATTATTGGGTGATTTTGAAACGGCTACGAGCGCTAGCTTAAAAGCGAAAAGTATGCAGGAAAAATATGGGTTAGCGGCACCTTGGGTTAGAAAGTGGGCCGACTTAAGTGATTATAAGCGACAAGATTAGTTGCATCATATTCTGGAGCATTTAAGTCAATAACATGAAGAATCAACACAATTAATCTACTTTAGCCGATGATAATTGTCGTTAAACAGAGTACAATCTTCAGCTTTAATTTTGCTGGTATAATTCCTTTTCATGATAAAAAAGCATAGAGCCTTTCTAAAGTGGGCAGGCGGTAAATACAAGCTCGTTGATGAGCTAGCAAAACACCTTCCAGTAGGCAATCGACTCATTGAACCTTTTGTTGGCGCGGGTTCGGTATTCCTCAATACTCAGTTTGATGATTATTTGTTGTGTGACATTAATCAAGACTTAATCAATTTATACCAAATTGTTCAGCAACAGCCTGATAAATACATTCAAGCGGCAAAAGCAATGTTTGTCGATGAGATGAATGACAAAGATGCCTATTATCGTATTCGTGCAGAATTTAATCTCTGTAGCGATCCATTTATTCGGTCAGTATATTTTCTGTATATGAATCGTCATGGTTTTAATGGTCTATGTCGATACAATCGTAAAGGTGGTTTTAACGTGCCGTTTGGCTCGTACAAAAAACCTTATTTTCCAGAAGCCGAAATTCGTTATTTTTCATTAAAAGCGCAAAAAGCGACCTTTAAATGTATAAGTTACGAACAAGCCTTTGATATTGCTGAAAGCGGCGATGTTATTTATTGTGATCCGCCTTATGCACCTTTATCGACAACAGCCAGTTTTACCACTTATGCCGGCCCTGGTTTTAGCCTAGACGACCAAGCATTACTTGCACGTCATTCACGGCTTATTGCTCATGAACGAAATATTCCTGTGCTGATCAGTAACCATGATATTCCGTTAACTCGAGAATTATATCGCGGTGCATCTTGTTCAACGATTTCGGTGCAACGTAATATTAGTCCTAAAGGTGGTTCACGTCATAAAGTCGACGAAATTATGGCGTTATATGACCATCATTATCGTGAAGAAGAATAATATTACAGTGGGATATTTAGCAAAGCAGGTAATTAACTTAAGACTTGGTTAACAATCAAGATTATTGAAATCAC
>NZ_JACJER010000126.1:0-13138 GCF_014164185.1 Shewanella sp. SG44-6
ATTTAATATTTTAGTGTTGTTTTAATTCTTTTCTTTAAGTGCTTGTTTTTATATTTTCTTCACCTAAGTTTTTAACTTTGGTTTTAAACCTATGTCTTATTTTAGTCTGTTATTTATGTTGGTTTGATATTTTTTGTTGTGAAGTGGGTCACTGTTAAAAAATTTTTTATTTGTATTATTGATTGGGTTTGTAATTTATTTGTTTATCTTTGGTTTTTATTTTACTCAATATAGTTTCTTGTTTGTAACTTAACGTTAATAAGGTTTATATGTTTAAATATAATAAATATTTTTTGGTGCTATTAGCAATGAGTAATAATGCATTCTCTAATGGTGATATTGAAAATTTTTCTGAATGGATACACAATGGTAATGTTGGAGGTACAGCGAAATCGTACTATTTCGAACAAGATTTTGACGATTCAAATGCAGAGAATAGCTCGATTTGGGTGAATGGTGGTAATGTTACTTTTAATACATCAGAGTTTAATGGGTTTAAATTGGGAGGAGAAGTACAGGGATCATACGTTAGTAACATCAATGATGATGATGATAGAACTGCGGGCAGTATAAACGCACAAGGTCTTGTATTATCAGAAGCTTTTTTGAGGTATCAGTTTGGTGGTACGGTGTTTTCTGGAGGTAGACAACACTTTTCATCACCCTTGATCGCTAACTCAGGTTCAAGATTGATAAAAGAGTCTTTTGAAATGTACCAGGTATCTTCAAGTCATTTTGAGGATACTGATATTTCGATTGGTTATGTGACTAAATATCAGACTCGAACAGATAAATCATTTTATGTTGATAATGAATTTGTTGATTTTGATTATAATGGTTCTGGTTCCCCTGGCGACTTTTATAAAATAGGCAATGATGGCGTCTTTTTCGCACAAGTTAATAAACGGATAGCTAAAAAAGTTAAAATTAACTCACAGTACGCAAATGTAATAAATGAAGTCCAAGCACTTTATGCGGATGTAGAATATACATTGCCAACTAACTTTAACAGTTATATTGCGGTGCAGTACTACAAAACTAAGTGGGATAAAAATGAACTAGTTGATAATGATCTTTTGGGCTTTAAAGTAGGTTTCAGCCAAGAGGGAGTAGATTTTTTCGCTGGTTATACATTAGCTGGAGGGAATGAAGGAGAAAATAGAGTTTTTAGAGGCATAGGTCAAGGAGCTTATTATCAGTTTACTGCAACTACTAAAACTGCGGGTGTTGCTGCATTTGAAGCGGGCACAAATTCGTATCAACTGGGGTTAGGTTCTACTATCTCTAATATTAAAGGTAAATTATTTTATACATCTTTTGACAATCCCATAGTTGGAAAAGATTTAAATGAATGGACGGTTAATCTTGCATATCAATTTGATGGTAAACTAGCTAATTGCGGTATATCAGTTGATTTTTCAATATTGGATTATGAAAATAATCAAAAAGATGCTACTGATTTAAGGACAAAATTCTCTTATAGCTTTTAGCGGTTATAACTTATTAAAAATTTTATTTTTGATAAAGGTTGATTCCCTGTCAATGTTATTTTAATTGTAAATTCAGGCCGTATTAATCTGCTTGGATTTACAATTTTACATGATAAATTACCTCTAGATGATTAAAAGTGATCAAAAACTTGTCGGTTGATAATTGTCTCAATGTCCACTTTTACAAACGACCTCCACTGGAGTGTATTTTAGAACTAAGTAAATTAAATCACAAACCGACGGATATTTTATAACTATTTTACATCACTAGCAGTAGTGGCTAAGAAATATCGGCTGCTACTTTATAAGACTACTGTAGAGGTTAAATTACGTTTGTAACTCAAACTTGTTTTTGCCCAAAACTTGTTAGAACTAAAGCATTGCTTCACTTTGCTTGCCTCTATTTTGCTATACAAAAGCTAATCAATATTCTTCTGTAAAAGTTTTCGTTTATTTGATTCCTTAATCGTCATCCGAATTGATATATCAAAATAATTTATGTCGACCATATAGAAGCAAATGCAGCATCTGAAGACTTAGGGCTAGGCTCCGCTTTATCAATCGTAAATCTAACAGGAATATTAAATGCCGAGCCGAAACCGATAGCATCGCCTCTAGGTAAACCTGATATTTCGCTAAGAGTATGTTCATTACCATTTTCTATCGCATGTCTTAATGCATTGATGTCTCGTTCATTAGTTAAGCGCAGCGAGATCCAATTCGAACACATGGCGAGAACAGTCGACGATAGCTCTGATGGGCGTTGAGTGCTAACAAGTAAAGAACAATTAAATTTACGCCCTTCTTTTGCAAGCCTTTCATATGCTTTAAGTTGAGTTCCTTCTTCTGCGAAGGGATCTCTAAGGTAGTGATGTGCTTCCTCTAAAAGCAGCATGGTTGGATAATTCTTATCTTGGCCTCTTTTAAATAATACATCCGAATACATTTCTAAAAGTGAACCTAAAATCATTGGAGCATGATCATCTGCTATATTTTTTAAGTTAATGATATGAACATCCCAATCTTGTGGTTCCCCCGATTTTTTACCAAAAATATAATCAACTTCATTCTCAACTTCTTCATTCCACATAGTCATCGGGTCTTTGATAACTTGCCCTCCAGATAAGTTAACTACATTCCTGAAGCGTGGATCATCTACAAGCTGTTGAATAATTTTAACTAATGGCAATACGTTACCATAACTAAATGCATCTCTTTTGCTTTCGCCTTGAGGTGTATATGCTTGGCAGCCAAACTCAGCAACAAGGTTAGCTAGCGCATTAAAAGGTGGCCATGTTGGAAAATATCCAAGTGAATTGCTTCTCAATTTTTTAAGCCACTGGCTTAAGTCCTTTTGTCCATCTTGTCGACAATCATCAACTAATTCAAACCAAGTTTGAGTGGTAGAAGGCGGTATTGTTTCACCAGTCAGTATGGACCCATTAGGATTTACACACACCATATGAAGTGACTTCAATGCATTTCGTAGTGCTGGTAATTGTGTTTTATCGCTTGGTCTTAATAATTTGATTAATCCCGCATAGCCAAATGCTTGATAAGGTATTCGATGATAGACAGGGTATTTACCATCAAAAAAAGGAGGTGCCGGCACAGGTTCAAATATAACTGAACTAGTTATTGAATGTGGGATGCTACCCAAAATGGTCTCTTTCACTCGTTTTTGACCGATAAATGCATCAGCATATTCACCATTTATATCGAAAATAACGAGTCTGGATTTTGTAAATTTTTCACGTATTCTTTGTGATAACAGTGCATTAAAATTTGATTTCCCATAACCAGTACTACCAAGAACAGCCAAATGTCTAGAAAGTAGAGAGTTGAGACCAGCATTGATTCTTGTCGTTTTAGTTCTTGAGTCTCGCCCTAGTTCAATTGTGGAGTCTTTTTCATCTTCATTTACGCCATAAATAGTTTCTAGATAGTCGCTCGACAGGGGAATCGCTTTTGCTCCTAATGTTGGTAATTTCCAGTTTTCGGAAATAAACTTTCGAGTTTCACCATCCAGAAATACATAGCCCACAGAATATGCAATGAGTTGCCTTAGTGGGATATCAGTTACATTCATTGTGCCGACATTAGAAGAATGAGCTTTGTCTGGATCAACAAATGCCATATCAGTGACTCTAGCAATAACAAGGTTAGTGCCAGCATCTAGTCCAATTAAATCGCCAGGTTGAGAGACTGAGCTTACCCCTCGTCGGTGAGATGCTAATTGACCTTTGTGTCCCTCAAGTAAGTTAACGCGAATTTTTGTGCCTTCAAGCGCAACAACATACCCAATAGAATCGACGCTTTCTATGCTCATATCTGATTTCCACTTTGAACTAGATCATTAATAGCGGCTACAAGATCTTGAGTGGAAGTATCTCTGGGGAATAACACAGGCTTTGGAATATATTTAACAAATGAATTGAAGTAGGCTTTGTCATCTCCGCCAACAATTGTAATTTGGTTTAATGACAGTGATTTAAGTTTTTTGATGCATTTTTGTGCTTCATTTAAATTAGCTGTATCTGTCGATATTGTATCGAGCTCAGGATAGAAAATAACAATATGTAGTGAAGGGTTGAGAAGAGCCCCAAGAATGATTCGATTGATATGATAGTCACCAAAGCCATATCCATTTACAAAAATGGCTGTTTGAGGTTTTGATAGAAACTCACTAAACCTGCGAAACATCTCACCGTAGACAAAACCGATCGTGTGGTGATATTTATTGGCACCAGGATAAATTAAGAACTGCTTATCATATACAGCTTCGCCTTTTAGCAATGGATCAATATAACGGTTCTTCGCTAGAGCTGAAGGGATCTCTTTAATATAACTGTCATGTTCTTGAACCCAAGACAGGGAGCCATGCAGTTTATGCAAATAGGCATGATAGTGCCCAAATCTGGCCTCACCTTTTGCATTGACGTTTCTAAAGCTCAAGTCAAAATTTTGAGGTTGAAAAGTTCTTGTGTGAAGCCCTGAAAATCCATTCACAAGTTGAATGCCTATTTCTTCAGCAGCCCACTCTAAGGAGAGATCATAGTTGGTGGTAAATAGCATCGGAGCGGCTTGACCAGGCTGGCGATTTGAAATTAATTTTTCAAGCAGTTCTCGGTGAGATTTGAATTGCTCTTGAGATCCTAAGTTCTCATCACCAAAAGCTTCTTGTTTTACTAGTAGTGCCGCTTTGGTTACGGATTGATATAAGCAAAGTAGAATTTTCTGAAGCCTGCCTACTGGTTGGGACTCAAAATCTGTCTCGGTGTTTAATGGTGATGTTTTTTTGTATACCGATAAATATTGAGTTACTTGATCTAAAAGTTGCTCCACATTTACATCTTGATTATTGATATTTTCTTGAGTTATGAGTTTAAAAGCAAGTAATTCACTGGGTAGATTAGGCGTACTGTCTATTGCATCAAGCCATACATCTTTCATTGTCTTGCCGCCACACCCTACCGATGCACCAGCACCAAGAAGGACTCCTATGTTTTCTAATTGGCATAAAGAGCCTAAATGACTTTTAAAGTCTTTTTCAGAGATATGGCTACTTCCTTGGAAGATAAATTCACTCATTTTCGTTCCGTGATAACAATCAAATTATGTTAGAATTGTGCTTCTTTTGTAATCTTAATACAATGACTTATCCAACTTTTTAGTACCAATCGCGATTCAGGATAATGGACCTTATAGTTTTATGGCGATAGCGATTAGTGGGTATGTTTTCCAATAGGGTTTGAAGGTATTAACGCTGGATGCTCATATCATAAACAAGTTCACCTCATTAGTTAATGGTCATGCTGGGCGTACACAAGCCGTTCAAGCAGGACAAATAACAGTTGGCTCAACGGGCCGTTAACCGCCAATTATAGTATTTGGTTAAATTTTAGAGAAACTATGTCAAACTTTAGAATGAAAAGACCCAATTTCCCTAAATGGGCACCTACATCAGTTATATCTGTGTGGGAAGAAAAAGCTACTGAAGTAGAATGTTGGTATCATAAATTTCCTATGCTTGAGCCTGAAACTGACGATGCTGATGTATTGGATCGTCTTCTAACTTATGAAGATATGAAAAGTGTGTGGGAGCGGTTACCAAAGTACAATATTAAACCCACACTGTTTTGTTCAATGGTGCAGCGTTCCTTGTTGTTCTTGGATATGAAACCCTACAACCTCACTCCCAAAGAATACTCTAATTGGCTAATTGAGGTTAGGGAAACTGCGTTAAAGTTAAAACAACTTGTTCAGCATAGTGCTTATGATCGTATCTATCAGGAGCAATACTTGGTAAAGAGACAAAAGCACATGCTCCGCAGTGTCGTGGCACACTCTTTCAAAATATTAGATCCAGCAACAGATCCAGAACAACATAAGAAAACGAAACCATTTTACGAGTCATGGCCGGATCTATTGCCTAAATTGTTGAGTGATGCTTTATTCGACATCGCTAAAACGGACTCAGATGATGATATAGGCATCGCTGGTGCTAAATCTTCAACATCAGTGAAGTTGGATAAACCGAATCATCCAAATGCTAAACGTAGCTATTTTGTTCGCAAGTTGACACAAATGCTTAGAGATCAAACAGGCCAACCTTTGCGTGATATCGTGACGATTACTACAGCCACGGTTTTTGACATTCCGAATTTAACTGAGAGGCAAGTAATTAGAATGGCACCCTGACACTATTCTTCTAATTTTCGTTTTTAGTGTCATGTCTGGTAGCGGATAGAACGACTTATCATGTTGTAACTTCCACAACAGGATTGAAAACATGAACATTAAAGTATCAGTTAGTTTAAGCATTAGTAATCAATCATTGCTTCGTATGTATCAAATAGCTCGCATCGTATTTATGGCAGCATGTATGTTTATCTAAGCATTGAGCATTTGGCTGCGAACAAACTTCTCAAGAGAGGCTTTACCTATAGGAATTTTAATCCGAAACTCACGTATTTGATTTAAAATTCTAACTCGGAAATGTCCGTGCGACCTGAAGTCGTATGAAGGGCTGTTCACCGCGATAATAGTGAACCATCTGTATCACCAGATGACCCTAAGACTCTGAATAAAGCAGCGAGTCTGACAATGTAACAATATTCGGCTTTATGCCGAATGGGAACAAAATCGTGAGAGGACGTTTTTCCTGATAACCACAAATCGGGTAAGTGCTAATCATGAACGTAAGTCAATACATGTAATAAGGTGCGCTATATGCGAATCAGCGGAAGTGGGTTATACGCTGGGGCCAAAAGGCAACGAGAGTTGGGGGCTTACAAATGAGCAAAGTTGGGAGAAATGATCCGTGTTGGTGCGGGTCTGGTAAGAAGTATAAAAAATGCCATTTAAATAGATCTACTGAAGAGGCACACTCAATCAACCGACTCATTGCTGACCTAAAGTCAAAGACATTTCATAAAGAGTGTATGCATCCTGATTCATCTAATGGTTCTTGCAGTAGAAAGATTATTGACGCTCATACAATTCAAAAGAAAGGGCCATTGAAGTCGATAGCTGATGAATCAAATCATGTATATTGCTTCAGAAATGATCAGAACGGAAAAGATGTCGTTTTAAAACTAGGTTGGCAAAAGGCATCTACTTTCAAGGGCTTCTGTGCGAAACACGATAAGGAAATGTTTAGCCCCATTGAAGATGAACTATATTACGGTTCCAAAAATCAAAGTCTTATCGCTGGCTATAGAGCTGTAGCTTTAGAGTACTTCAAAAAAATCAGCGTTGTTAAAGGGTTACCTTTCATGAGTCAACATGTTGATAGAGGTATGCCTGTAGAAGCTCAAATTGAATTTCAGAGATACCTGAACTCAATGAAGCAAGGCTTTTTTAAAGGAATCGATGATTTTAAAGAAACATTAAATACTTATGCAAATAGCCACAAGTCTCAAGCCTACGATGATTTTGAGAGTCTAACTGTTTACTTTACGGGAGACTTAAATATAGCAGTTTCAGGTTGTTTTTCACCTGACTTCACTATCAGTGGTAAGCGAATCCAAACTTTAGCGCCGGGTGTCAAATTTGTAGAGAATATTGCAGTTAATACTTTGAATACAGAATCTGGTCATGCTCTAGTTTTTTCATGGCCTAAAACTTTTACGAAATGCTCTGAATTTGCCGAATCTTTAATTAGCATTAATCATAATGACCTTCCAAGTAAATTGGTAGAATTAACTTTTAGCTATATAGAGAATACTTACTTTTCTATGAGTTGGTTTAATGGGCTTAAGAATGATAAGAAAATATTAATAGAATCTATGGCAAGAAGGTCGATCCAATATGGAGAAGCGGTTGAATTTAGTAATTATGAGTATACAAACTGGAAGGTGGAACGTGTTGTTCGCAACTAGGGGTTTTGCGCCCATCCCCTCGAAATTAACCTTAGTCTAAATTTTTAAGCTTTTTTCTAACTCTAATTACCGTACTTCGACTAACTCCAACTGCTTCAGCCGTTTTATTAATACTAAATCCAGCTTCAGTAAACGAGGCAATCCTATCATGAGCCTCTAAATCAGGCTGACGACCGTGATAAAGTCCCTTTTGCTGTGCTTTTACAATACCTTCTTTTTGCTTACGTTCACGTTCTCGATATTCTTTATATGCACTGGCCGCTAATATTTCTAACAGCATATTATTAATAGCACTAAGTATTGATCTCATAAAATCATCACTTGGAAAACTGCCAAATGTTAAATGACTGGTTGGTAGATCTAAACTAACAACACTAATTCCTTTTTCATTTATTGAGGCTACAAGAGTTTTCCAATCATCAGGGCTTAGCCTTGTTAAACGATCGATTGATTCAACTAACAAAACATCACCGGACTCTGATTCATCCAATAAACGAATTAGCTCTGGTCTATCTAAAGAATTACCAGATTTATTTTCTATATAAAAAGAAGCAATTCGTTTGCTGAAGCCAGAAACGAATTTTTTTAATGAGCTTTTTGCTCTATTTGCATCTTGCTCAGAAGTTGATGCTCGTAAATATGCTCTTATGAACATTTTTGCCTAATTAGGTCTATTTAGATGGTGTCATATCATATAGGTTTATTTAAGTGGTGTCATTACGTAATTGCCTGTGATATATTAACAGTATCTTTAGGGTGTACTCATGTAGAACTGCATGTAATAACACTAATTTGGACTTTGATAATGAAAAAGGATAAACCATACATTGTTGTGGTTTAATATTGTTGTAACAACGGTAACTTTACTTATTTAATAGAAGAAAAAACAAAATCAATTAGCGATGTTTAAACTGGTATTCATTGATGGTCACTTTAATTAGATATAAAGTAAGTAAACAAAAAGTCAGTAAGGTAATTGATAACGTGTCTAAACGAACCATAAGTATGTTGGCTAAAGAACTGAGTGTAAATGTCGAAACAATTCGCTTTTATGAACGCAAAGGCTTAATTAAACAACCACCAAAGCCTATGCAGGGCTATAGACATTACCCGAAAGAAACGGTAAATAGAATACATTTTATCAAGCGTTCTCAAGAATTAGGTTTTACGCTAAATGAGATTGAAGGGTTACTTGCGTTAAACGATAGTCCATGTAGTAAAGTACAAGAATTAGCTAATAAAAAACTGATCGCAGTACAAAAAAAGATGGCTGACTTGTTGTTGTTAGAACACGCTTTGGAAGAACATTTAGGACAATGCCAAAATAATGATGACGATAGCCACTGCCCAATAATTGATTCGTTGCAACCGAAGTAAATGATTCACTTAACTACCATTTCCCACTAAAACAGCATATCCAATTTTACTTCTGCGCCTTAATTCAAGTTAGCTTATTCCCCGTATCTGTCGTAGCAGATTATCAAAGATAAATTTTTTATAAATCACCCTTGACTCCGTACTTAGGTACATGCAATACACTTGCATTATCACTTAATGAGGTATCTATATGAATCAAAAAGAATCAAACCTTCCAATGATAGGAGGCATCATAGCAGCATTAGGCGCAGGCGTATGCTGTGTAGGTCCTTTGCTCCTGTTATTACTTGGGGTAAGTGGCTCATGGATTGGTAATTTAACTGCATTTGAACCCTATAGGCCATTATTTATCGCATTTGTAGTGTTGTTGTTTGGTTACTCAGGTTGGAAAATTTACCGTCCTGTAGAAGAGTGTGAGCCGGGAACGGCCTGTGCAATTCCTAAGAAACAGCAACAACGAAAAGTCATTTTCTGGCTGAGCGCTATAGTTGCGACAATTTTAGTGACCAGTAATTATTGGATACTTTTGTTTGCTTAATATACAGATCAAGAAATTTATAACATTTTAAAATTTGGAGCTAATTATGAAAAAATTATTATTAACCGCACTGCTTTCACTTTCTAGTTTTGGTGCTTTTGCTGAAGTAAAAACAGTTACACTGGAAGTGCCAACGATGAACTGTGCGACATGTCCAATCACAGTTAAAAAGTCATTAGAAAATGTTGATGGCGTTGAAAATGCGAAAGTTACCTACAAGCCTAAGCTAGCTGTTGTTTCTTTTGATGACACTAAAACCAACATCAATGCATTAATTGCAGCGACTACCAACGCTGGCTACCCTTCAAATTTAAAAAGTGAAAATAAGTAATGTTTAGCCCCTTAGAACTAGTTACGCGTATCGGAGATAAAGCAGGCTCTATAGGTGCACTTGTTTCGGCAATGGGATGCGCCATGTGTTTTCCCGCGATAGCTAGTCTTGGTGCGGCAATTGGGATGGGATTTCTTAGTCAGTGGGAAGGGGTATTTATCAATACGTTGTTACCACTGTTTGCAGTATTAGCGCTGGCAATGAATATCTTAGGCTGGTTTAGCCATCGTCAATGGCACCGTAGTTTTATCGGTTCAATTGGCCCCATTTTGGTTTTACTCTCTTTATACCCTTGGTTCCAGTACGGGTGGAGTTCATACGTTACTTATACGGGGCTAGGACTAATGGTTGCTGTATCAATTTGGGACATGGTTTCTCCTGCGAATAAACGCTGTGATGATGAAACTTGTACCGCTTAACTTTTTAAGAGGAATAAAATATGTCAACGAATAGTTGTTGCTCGTCAAATGACATCCAGCCAGAACAATTACATGTAGCCATTATTGGTAGTGGTTCAGGGGCCTTTGCCAGTGCGATTAAAGCAGCAGAAGGCGGAGCAAGAGTTACTATCATTGAAGGAGCCGATGTAATCGGAGGTTGCTGTGTAAATGTCGGCTGTGTTCCTTCAAAAATATTGATCCGTGCTGCGCAATTAGCGCATCAGCAACGTACTAACCCGTTTGATGGTTTAGAAAATATTCAGCCACAACTTAGCCGCTCCTTATTAGCACATCAGCAAAACGCTCGCGTCGAAGAACTACGCGATGCTAAATATCAACGTATTTTAGAGAGTAATCCCGCGCTATCTTTACTTAAAGGTTATGCACGTTTTAAAAATCAAAATACCTTGCTAGTTCACAAGTCTGATGGTAGTGAAGAAGAGCTGGTTGCAGATCGCATTTTAATTGCAACAGGCTCTACACCAAGCATTCCGCCAATTAAGGGTTTAGTTGATACACCTTATTGGACATCAACAGAAGCCTTATTTGCAGAAGAGTTACCGAGTAGTCTAGTTGTCATCGGCTCCTCCGTTGTTGCTCTGGAAATTGCGCAAGCTTATGCCCGTTTAGGTAGCCGTGTGACAATTCTAGCCAGACATACCCTTTTATATGCTGAAGATCCGTTATTAGGTGAAAAACTGGCAGAGTGCTTTGAAAAAGAAGGTATTAGGGTACTTAATAATACGCAAGCAAGTCATGTTTCTTATGATAGCAATGGTTTTTCATTGGAAACTAACGAAGGAACATTAATCGCTGAAAAATTGCTTATCTCTACGGGTCGCCATGCAAATACTGGAAAGCTTGGTTTAGAAAATATTGGTGTTGAAACAGATAAAAGTGGTGCCATTGTTGTTAATAGTATGATGGAAACATCAACAGCTAACATTTATGCCGCTGGAGATTGCTCCAATATGCCACAATTTGTTTATGTTGCTGCTGCTGCCGGAAGTAGGGCTGGAATTAATATGACAGGTGGAAATGCGCAACTCGACTTATCTACCATGCCTGCTGTTATATTCACCGACCCACAAGTTGCTACGGTAGGTCTAACCGAAGTACAAGCTTCAGCGGTAGGAATAAATACGATAAGTCGTGTACTTGATATGGAAAACGTACCAAGAGCTTTAGCAAATTTTGAAACGGATGGTTTTATCAAGTTGGTAGCTGAAGAATCCACGGGAAAACTGATAGGCGCACAAATTTTAGCCCATGAAGGCGGAGAACTGATTCAAAGTGCGGCTCTTGCTATTCATAATAAAATGACAGTCGAAGAATTGGCAGGTCAACTATTTCCGTATTTGACGATGGTTGAAGGATTGAAGTTATGCGCTCAAACCTTTAGCAAAGACGTTAAAGAGCTATCTTGCTGCGCAGGGTAATCATTTAACGGTAATGTACTTACAGAAATGTTAATGGAGTGCCAATTGATTGAATGTAATCAAGATATCTTAAGGCATTCCATTAACAACACAAATTGGAAGCATGCTAAATCATGATTAAATCTAAGGTTGAAAACATTCCTGTTGGTGAAGTCAGTTTTTTGACAGAGATACCTGACATCAATAAGTTCATTAGTAGTGATGATGATGCGTTGGATTTTCCTTTGAGTATTTCTCAACTGGCACTAGCTGCACAAACATCTGTCCATACGGTAAGAAATTATGTTCTTGAGAACTTAGTACACTGCGAAGAAAAAACTAAGTCAGGCCATTCACTTTACGGCTTATGTGCATTAAAGAGATTAAAGTTCATTCGAGCAGCAAGGGCGGCAGGTCTTCTTGTAGTTGATATCAAGCCATTACTAATGGCAATAGATGCAGGAGAAAGAAAAGTTCCTGAAGACATCCAAAAGCTGCTACTTACTAAAATCGAGCATAGAAAAGTATTTTTAAATCTAGTAACAAACCAAATTGAAGAGTTTTGCAATTAGAACAATTATAGAACAGTTCATGGCTCGACTAAAAACTTGTTAGCTTATCTGTTTTCTATCAATGTTAGCTTGTATATATCAAGCATATAGAATATCAACACCTCCAATTTTTAATGGCACTTTGATGCGCAGTACCTTTTGAATTAGAAATACAAACAGATGGCATTCTTTAACTTATTGATTCTACATCACTAAGTAAACCAGCTAAGTCGATTTCTTTGCGGTCTTTATTAAAGGCATATTCCCCATTTAGATTAATGTGTTGCCAAGCAACAGGTGAAAGCCGAGAAATAACATCAACCACATCTTGCCTACCGTTCCTCTCTTGGATTTGTAAAAATGCCGATAGTAACGCGGAATTATAATAAATAATGCAATTTGAAATGAGTCGAGCACAATCGTTCCATTGTGATACTTGGTAATCATTCCCCCCACGAAATTTATTGCCATTAACTGAAGTAATAGAGGTCCGGCCGGTAAAAGTGTTGGAATTAGCCACTTCGAGTATAACTAACTGAATAATAAAGATTTAATCAACCAGCAACTCAAATGACATTGGTTTAACCTGCTTGGTCAAATCCAGCTCAAA
>NZ_JACJER010000127.1:0-12958 GCF_014164185.1 Shewanella sp. SG44-6
AAACCGATGTGAGTGGTGCCAATGTTGCGGTAAATTTAGTGCATTTAGATGACTGTATTGCTGCCGTTAGCTTGATTTTGTCACGTAAAGATACCTCAGCTATTTATAATCTTACTGCAAATGAGCATCCTACTCACATCGGTTTTACCCGCAAAAAAACGTCCAGGATGACGTTTGGGTCCAACTAAGCCTGAAAATCGCACAATACAGCTGTTTTGCATTGCAGAAAATATCGCTTCTGCTTGTAATAAAATATCACTGCTATCATTAAATACCGCCGCATCATGTTCGGTGACGGTTTGATCTAGCGACGGATAAACCCCTGTCGTACTAATAAAAATCACTTTTTGGTATTGGCGTTCACCGATAAAGTTTTTCAATTGAGTTAAATAAGCAAGATAGTCAGTATCACCGCGCCTTAGTCCAGGCGGTATATTAATCACGATAGCATCGGCATCGAATAAAGATGAGTGCTTTGCATCAGCAATAATATGGGCCAAATCGAGTTGATAAGCCTCGATACCCGCTTGCTGTAACTGAGTTAAATCATCAGGATCACGCTTTGAAGCTTTTACCTTGAAACCTTGTTTAACTAACTGTGTGGCTAGTGGGAAACCAAACCAACCACATCCGATAATGGTAATTGTATTCATGTGTTCTCAGTGTAACTAAGTGATGTATTAGTGATTGAAGTGGTTAAAATAAAAGCTGATTGGGCTGTTGGCTTGTAATGTTTTAATCGCGCCTTCTGATAAGTCTTCTAGCTTAATGACTTCTTTTATTTGCACATCTTCATCAATTAAAAATCGAAAGCTTGGCTCTGAACCGCTGTCATGGCAGGACCATACATGAGGTTGTTTGACGTCGGTAGTCGTCATCATCACCTTGGCAATATTATCGTCGGTTAAGCGCACTATTGTGCCTGGTGGATAAATACCTAATATTTTAACTAACACCGAAATCAAATTGTTACTGTGCTTACTGCTTTGAGTTTTAAATAATATGGCCAGTGCAATTTGTGGACTCTGATGTTGATGTAAGAGGATTTCATAACTATTGGCCAAAGACACTATTTGGGTTGTCTGTAAAATTTTTGCTTCGGTTAAATGATTAGGAAATCCACTGCCATCAATAAACTCGTGATGATGCAGCACAATATCCAGCATGGCTTCAGGAAACAATCCGGTTCGATTAAGAATGTCATAACCAAAGTTAGGATGCATTTTCAAAAAGTTACTTTCGTGATCGGTTAATTCACCCCGCTTGCGCCTAATGGTTTCAGGCACTTTGAGTTTACCGATATCATGAAACAAACTGCCTAATGCAATGTCACGCACCTCACTTTTAGTCAGTGATAAAGTATGAGCAATCAGCATAGAAATAACCGCCACTGAAATACCGTGCTGTGTGACGCTGATATCGGTTTCACCGCTGCCCACTAAAGTTAAATGAGGGGTTTCGCTTTCATACAAATGATCAACTAAATCTTCGACTAAAGTGGCCGCTTCCCGATAAGCACCTTCAGGATCGCTAACGATTTTGCCAAACACGGTTCGACTATCATTAACTGATTTAAGAAAATGTTGTTGGCTAACGCGCATACTCTTTTTTGCTAATGGCCGATAATCGATTTCTTCATCAACCACTTCTTCAGGTAATTCGATGTCTTCAGGTTCTGCAATTTGCGGCAATAAATCATGACCTTCAATCACATAAACGTATGACAAATCGAGACCTTTTATCATCTCAATTTGGACTTGTTTTTCAAGCTTAACTTTACTGCGGAAAAAAGGATGGCTAGTCCAAGATAAAGGCAGCTTAACGGTTAACCCGAGCACCATTTGCGAAACAGGTATTTTTAGTAATTCTGCTTTAGCCAAAATATCGATCCTTTTCACATTCGCCAAATGATGGCGGTAATGAAAGTGCCATTGTTACACTGACATTTTCACAAATAGAGTTATGTGTATCAAGGTGTTACATCTTTACCTTTGGTGATGATCAAATATAGTGCATTTATGCCTAGGCGTACATTATTTCGTATCTTGTTTACTCTCATCTATTGATGACGTTGCAACTTGCGCCTCGGTCTCATCTTCAGTCCAATCGGCAAAGTAGTAGTATAATCGTTTTGACTTTAATACATAAATCACTGACCAAAAAAGAAAAAGTGCGTCAATCGAATAGCCAATTTTAAACAAAAAGTCATCGTGCATCATCCGCTGGAATAAAAATATGCCATCAAGGATAAGCAATGCCCATAAAAACCAACTACTGTTCTTAAACAGTGGAATGAGTATCGGCCAACTGCGTTTTCGTTCGGCAATAATAAGTCCATAAAGCAACACGGCGCCAACGCCAGCAATTAATGCTAAGACAAAGTCACTTTTTTCAGGATAAAACAACCGAACTAAACCCGCGCGGTCATTAAACTGAGTGAGTGAGGCGATAAAAATACACCAACCGCGGGCTAAAAAAACTAAGATTAAATACAAAAACAACGGTGGTTTAATATGACCGCGATCATCAAGCCAAGTAATATTACTAAAATTCACAATAGCCTCTTATCGGCTGTCACAAGTATAAATAAAACATCTTTACTAATATCAATATCAGTTCGGTTAGTTTGATCCATTGAGTAAATCCAGCAAACCTTGCTCGTCGATGACCTTAACCCCCAACTCCTGTGCTTTAGCAAGCTTAGAGCCAGCAGCTTCACCAGCAACAACACAATCGGTATTCTTAGACACACTGCCGGCCACTTTTGCACCTAAGGCCTGTAATTGGGCTTTAGCATCATTACGATTAAGTTGAGTCAATGTGCCAGTTAATACCCATGTTTGACCTTTTAGGCTTAATTGTGACTCATCGGCTTGTTCTATAAACGGCCAAGTAATACCGGCAGCGAGCAATTGTTGTATTACTTCGATGTTGTGTGGCTGAGCAAAAAATTGACGAATGTGCTTTGCAACAATGTCACCAACATCTGCCACCTCAAGTAACTGTTCCACACTGGCAGTGCGGATTAGTTCAAAATCAGCGAAGTGTTGTGCCAAATTAGCTGCGGTTGCTTCACCGACTTCTCGAATACCTAGGCTATATAAAAAACGCGCCAAGGTAGTGGTCTTAGCATCTTTAATTGCCGCCACGATATTGGTCGCCGACTTCATTGCCATGCGATCTAACATGGTCACCGCAGAAGCCGTTAGGGTAAATAAATCGGCAGGGGTTTTAACTAATTCTTTATCAATAAGTTGCTCGACAATTTTATCGCCCATACCATCAATATTTAACGCTTTACGCGAGGCAAAATGCTTGATCGCTTCTTTACGTTGCGCTTCACAAAATAGTCCACCACTGCAACGCGCAACGGCTTCGCCCTCTAAACGCTCAACAATACTTTGGCAAACAGGACAATGCAGTGGGAACACAATATCTCGGGCATCATCAGGGCGCTGCTCTGGGACTATCGCAACAATTTGTGGGATAACGTCGCCAGCGCGGCGAATGATCACAGTGTCGCCAATCTTAACCCCAAGGCGAGCGATTTCATCTGCATTATGCAAGGTAGCATTTGATACCGTAACGCCACCAACAAATATCGGTTTTAGACGGGCTACCGGGGTCACGGCGCCAGTTCTGCCGACCTGAAAGTCGACCGACTCAAGCAAGGTCATTTCTTCTTGAGCAGGAAATTTATAGGCTATGGCCCATCGAGGGGCTTTAGCGACAAAACCAAGAGTTTGCTGCTTAGCAATGTCGTTAACCTTGATGACTACGCCATCGATTTCATATTCAAGTGCAGTGCGTCTGGCCATAATGTCAGCATAATAGGCGTACACTTGCTCCAATGACTCAGTCACTTTCACTTCATTGCTAACCGGTATCCCCCATTGTTTTAGCTGTGTTAACTGGCCAAAATGAGTGGTTTGCATCGGTTGTGATTCACCTTCAACCACACCGAGTGCATAAGCATAAAACCCTAGTGCGCGTGCAGCGGTAATTTTACTGTCTAACTGGCGTAAACTCCCTGCAGCCGCATTACGCGGATTCACAAACACTTTGTCGCCTTTGCTGATTTGACGTTGGTTTAATGCCTCAAACGCCGCTTTAGGCATAAACACTTCACCACGCACCTCAACAAGATCGGGAAATCCTTCACCACGTAATCTAAGAGGAATGGAACGGATAGTGCGCACATTTTCAGTAATGTCTTCACCGACACTGCCGTCACCCCGTGTTGCTGCTCGCTCAAACAGACCCAAACGATAAGTAATACTCACCGCGAGACCATCGAGTTTGGGTTCGCAGACATAATCAACGCTATCGACTTTATCAGTGATACGCTTGTTAAAGGCAGCAAAGTCGGCTTGTTCAAAAGCATTATCAAGGCTTAGCATTGGTTTAAGGTGGGTAATTTGAGCAAACTTTTGTAGGGCCATACCACCGACTCGCTGTGTCGGTGAATCAACTGACTTAAATTGCGGATACTCTTGCTCTAGCTCAGTTAAGCGCTTAATTAGTCTATCGTATTCAGCATCGGGAATTGACGGAGCATCATCAACGTAATAACGAATATTATGCTGATTAATAGTATGAGTGAGTTGATCCATTTCAGTTTGAATAGCGTGCATTGTGGTATCCGTAATACGAGTTGTAACCGTGATTTTCTTATAAAAATGAATAGGTATAAAACAATTAAGGCCGCTGCTGCGGCCTTAATAAAAACATCAACCTACGCCGCATTAAGTCGTCGTAAATACTCTTTTTTGGTCCCATCGGTCCAAGGTTGACGTTGTCCATCTAGTAATTGTGCATTGAGATCGTCGGCAATTTGATAAGCCGAGTTCAACATAATGGTAAAGTTCATCATTGGATCGCCGTATCCAGGTAAGGTCATAAATAACACCACACCTTGAGTCACAAACTGCTCCATTTCATCTGGATCAAACACGCCTGGCTTTAACATGTTGGCAAGTGAAAACAGTACTTTACCTGTACCAGCGTTATCAATGTGACGATGAAAAATATCCATGTCACCAAATTTAAAATTAAGCGATAACAAACTTGGTAATAATTCAGCGCCCTGAATTTGTTCACCTTCTTTTGCCACGATATGCAGTACTAATACATCGGTCGGCTCTAGCGGTTCATCAGCCGGGGCATCAGCTGCCTGAGTTGAATTAGCGTTATTGTCTAACGTAACCTCAGGATTAATCTCAGCGGCAGGTGTTGGCTCTGCCATTTGCGTTGCTTTATGGGGTTCGGCTTTGGCTGCCAGAGGCTTACCGGTATAGCTTTCTAACTTGGCTGTACTGGTTGAAGGATTAAATATCTTTTTAGGCGTATTCATTGATACGCTTGGCGTCACAGCAGCTTGAAGATCATCTTCAACAAACAATGTCTGTTGTGTTGGTTGCGCAGTTTTAGCTTCAGCATGGCTAGGCTCAGATGGCTTAATCGCGGGCTGACGGAGCGAGTCTTGCAAGGGTGTGTTGGAAAGCTTTGCATCACTTGAATGAGGCTTTTGGCTTAAATTAGTTTTTAATATCGGCTTAATGACCGTCTCTTCAACCTCGCCAGGTTTACGCACGCGCACCGGGCCAATACCATCGGCATCAAAACCGTCAGAGTCGATACGTTTAGCTTGTTCTTTATAAAACCCAGCCATAGGACTTTGTTTCATTGACTTAGGTTGTTGCTTACGAATCGACCAAAAACCGTGCACTAACACCGCAATGATTGCGATTGCGCCTAATACGAATAACACCAGTTGTAGATCTTTCATAGATTCCCTGTCTTCCTAATTTATACCGCGTCAGCCATGGCGACTGCGGCTTCAATGTCCACTGCGACTATTCTTGAAACGCCAGGTTCATGCATAGTAACGCCAATAAGTTGATCAGCCATTTCCATTGTTATTTTATTATGACTGATATAAATAAATTGCACACTTTGTGACATTTCTTTCAGTAACCGACAAAAACGTTCGACGTTGGCGTCATCCAAAGGTGCATCAACTTCATCTAGCATACAAAAGGGTGCTGGATTCAGTCTAAAAATGGCAAAGACCAATGATAAAGCGGTTAACGCTTTTTCTCCACCACTAAGTAAATGTATGGTGCTATTCTTCTTACCTGGCGGCTGCGCCATGATGGTAACCCCCGTTTCGAGAAGGTCATCACCCGTTAATGCCAAGTACGCTTTTCCGCCACCAAAGACTTTAGGAAATAGCAGACCTAAATCATGATTTACCGTTTCAAATGTTGCTTTAAAACGACTGCGGGTTTCTTTATCTATCTTACGGATAGCGTCTTCTAATATCGCTAATCCTTTATTTAAGTCGTCATCCTGACTGTCTAAATACGCTTTTCTCTCTCGTTGCGATTCAAATTCTTCAATGGCTGCAAGGTTGATGGCACCAAGACGTAAAATGTTCTGTTTCACTTTTTCAAGCTGTTGCGACCAAGCGTCAATAGATGCCTGCTCTGGCATGTCGGCAATCACTTGTTGCAGCTGGATTTGCTGTTCTTGGAGTAATTGCAGCTGACCATTGGCCTGCCCTTTTAAACCTTCACGACGTAACTTTAACGCGCTTATCTTTTGAGTCAAGTCCTGTAGCACTACAAGCTGTTGTTTTTGCATCAATACTAAACTGTCTAAGCTGGTTTGCAGCTCTGCTTGTTGAGAACGATTATGCTGTAATTGCTGCTGCAGAGCTTGCTGCTGCTCGAGTACTTGAGCTAACTGAGTTGAAAGTTGGCTCAAATCATGTTGACCGCGTTGCTGCTGATTGTCGAGTAACATTTGTTGTAACTGAGTCAATTGGTTGATTAATTCAGTCTTTTTTTCATGCTTTTGCTTTAATTTTTGCTCGCTCAATGCTTGTTCAGTGACATGCTGTTGCACTTGTGCTTGCTGGTGCTTAACACGATTGGCAGCATCAGAGCGAATAGCTTTGGTTTCTCGAAGCTTAGCTTGACTCGTTTGCCAAGCTTGTTGGGCCAGCTCGTGTTGATTCATTGCCTGTAACAATGCTTCTTCTTGAATAAGGATCTGCTCTTCAAACGCATCAACTTGTATGTGTTTATCATCTATTTGCTGAGTAAGTTGGTCAATAGTCTGACTATATTGTTGTTGCTTTTGACGTTTATCAGCAACTTGCTGAGTTAAACTCGTGACCAAAGAGTGCAGTTTTGTCTGCTCTATTTGTAACTGATGACAGGCTTGTTGGCATTGATTCAGTTCTAGCTGAGTGGTTGCGGCCCGTTGAGTTAACGATGTCAGTGAGTGTTGAGACGATACCTGCTGTTGCTCAAGTTCTGCTAGTTGCTGACTTAAACTTAAGCGCTCTTGGCTGAGCACAATAGCTGATTGCCCTGACTGAGTATGATTAAGCACAAAACCGTGGCCAATCAAAAAACCTTCTTGGGTGGCAATATATTGTTCGGGGGCTAATGTCGGCAATAACACTTTGGCTTCAGCCATACTCGTCGCCCACACCACGTGTTGTAACCAAGGCGCTAAATTCACCGGCGTGGTCAAAGCAGGATAAGCCACGGTTTCTTGCTGTTCAAACCCCACGATTGGGCTGGTTTCATCTACCAAGGACGTTATGTCATCAGCTAAAATAGGTAACTGACTTAACCCTTGTAAGACTTTATCGACCGCTTTTTCCCAGCCGGGCACCACCTCAATCACTTGCCATAATTGTTGACCCTCATCTTGAGTGTGCTCAGCCAGTAGCTCGTCGATAAACTGCAAGCGCGAATGATGATGAGTCACCGATTGCTTGAGTTTTTGATAGGTTTCGCTTACTTCAGTCACAGCTTGCTGCTGTTCAACTAAGGTCAATTTAAGTTGACTGTGCTGCAGCTGTTTATCAGTAAGTTGTTGATCAAATTTGGCTAATTCGGTCTCACTGAGTTGCAATTCTTGATGGTTATTCTGTTGTGCCAAAGCAGCGAATTCGCTTTGAGATTGAGATAAACGCTGCTCGTCTTGCCGAACACTTTGCTGTTGATGACTGAGGGTTGATTGACTCAGTGCCAACTGCATTTTATTGCTCGCCAAGGTTTCGGCATACTGGGTTAGCTGGCGTTGCTGATCATCACAAGCTTCTTCAATAGCAAACACCTGCTCATCGATCTGCTCAAGCGCCTGGTTTGCCTGATCATAAGCGGGTTGATGAGTATTCACTTGTTCAATTAACTGCTGGTGAACGTCAGTCATCCTAACAATATGTTCCTCAGCTTGCTCAACTTGCTGTTGTAACGACTGAATTTGTTGTTGCAGCTGGTTATCTTGTTGCTGTTGATGCGCAAGCTGTTGCTCAAGCTTGGTGGTGGTATTGCCAGCTTGGTAATACTGTTCAACCAGTTTATGTTCGGCATCACTGAGTTCAGCCAATTGCTGTTTCAGCTGAATAACACTGGTATCGCCCTGCTGGGCATTCTTGGCTAACGCTTCAGCTCTCAGTTCACCTGCAGCCGTTTCGGTGTCGAGCTTGTCGGTTTGCTGTAATAGTTGTTGATAGCGCATAACGAGGAGCTGGCTATGTAACTGGCGTTCGCTGTGTTTTAATTCGCGATAGCGCAACGCCGCTTTAGCTTGTTGCGATAATTTATCTAACTGAGCGCCGAGCTCAACCCGAATATCATTTAAACGTTCAAGGTTTTCACGGGTATGACGAATCCGATTTTCAGTTTCACGGCGGCGTTCTTTATAACGCGAAATACCGGCGGCTTCTTCAATAAATACTCTCAACTCTTGAGGTTTAGATTCAATTAAACGTGAAATCGTCCCCTGTTCGATAATTGCGTAGCTTCGTGGCCCAAGACCGGTCCCCATAAATAAGTCGGTAATGTCTTTGCGACGACACTTTTGACCATTTAAAAAGTAACTTGATTCACTATCGCGGTTGACTTGGCGCTTAACCGATATTTCTTGATAACTAGCGTACTGACCAGTAAGTCGTCCTTGGGTATTTTCAAATACAAGCTCTACCCCTGCCACCGAAATAGGCTTGCGCGAAGATGAACCGTTAAAAATAACATCGGTCATCGAATCGCCACGTAAATGCTTGGCACTACTTTCCCCCAGCACCCAGCGTACAGCATCAATCACATTGGATTTGCCGCAGCCGTTAGGGCCAATAATGGCCGATAAGGCATTATCAAATGGGATTTTTGTTGGGTCTACAAACGACTTAAATCCAGCAAGTTTTATTTGTTTTAATCTCATGTTGCCAGTTCAGGTACGCATTAAAAGGAAAAAGCAGTTCACTTTAGCAATTGAGCCGCATTTTGTAACGATTTTTATCCTATTGATCCTGTTTATCACTTGTTTTATTGTCTCTGGCTGGTCAAAATCAATGTTATGAGTCATAAAAAAGGCGCGTTAAATGGTAAACAACACTCAGACCGTTAAAAAGAGCGGTGTAAATTATTTTATGCAAGGCTTTCAATTAATTAAACAGCCGGGGTTACGCTCGTTTGTGTTTATCCCGTTAATGATAAATTTACTGCTGTTTGCTGGGGCAATGTATTTTGCCTTGGGCCAATTGACTGAGCTATTCGATTGGATGAATGGCCAACTGCCTGAATACTTAAGTTGGTTACATTTTTTCTTGTGGCCATTAGCCTTGTTAACCATGTTAGTGGTCATGTCATTTATATTCAGCTCAGTGATGAACTGGCTGGCAGCTCCCTTTAATGGCTTATTGGCCGAAAAGGTTGAACAACACTTAACAGGTAAAAATTTAAATACCGGCACATCTGTCGATATGGTGAAAGATTTGCCCCGTGTGTTAGGCCGAGAATGGATCAAACTGAAATACTATTTACCCAGAGCATTATTATTTTTAGTGTTGTTTTGGGTGCCGGTCATTGGTCAAACAGCTGCACCTATTTTATGGTTTTTATTTACCGCTTGGATGATGGCGATTCAATATTGTGACTATCCTTTTGACAACCACAAAGTCAGTTTTGATGATATGAAGTTTGCTCTTAAGAACACTAAAGGTTCAAGCTACAGTTTCGGGGCATCGGTGACCTTATTTTCGATGATCCCTATTGTTAACTTTATCGTTATGCCTGTAGCCATTTGCGGCGCAACCGCGATGTGGGTAGATAAATATCGTCAAGCCTACAAAAACAATATTATCGCTCCGGATTAATCGGCTGTTATTGGCCTCGATGAATAAATACTAATCTAACAGTCTAATGGCATACCTTCAGAGATGATTTATGAGTAAGGCGTCATTGGAGAATAGATCGACTTGATACTCCCTCAGCCCGATGCTTAGCAGCGGGCTTTTTATTATATTTACCATCAAGATTTAACACTTGGTAACAATTTATCGGTAATTTTAACACGGGCCAAACCTCCGCTTTAATAGGTTTTTTGAGATAATGGCGCAAATAACAAAAATATCAAAGAGTACCTGTGACCAACTTGTTAACCTCAGCTAAGAGCCCGCGTCCAATCAACCGTTTACGCCAAATGAATAACCTTGCTTGCGGGTTAATGTTGAGCAGCTTTCTATCCTTCACTGCACTTGCAGGTTCCAGCCAACAATTTCACCTCGACATTCCGACCATCAATGAAGATATAGTACTTGATGGCGACTTTAATGAAGCAGCATGGCAACAAGCCACTGAAGTGATGCTTAATTACGAAACTTCTCCTGGAGAAAACACTGCCGCGCCAGTCAGTACTAAGGTCAAGGTATATGCGTCAAACACCAGCCTATATTTTGCATTTACTGCCCAAGACCCTAATCCCGATAATATTCGAGTCAACTTACGTGACCGCGATAAATCCTGGGGCGATGACATGGTGGGGATTAAACTGGATACCTTCAACAATGCTCGTTTAGCGTATCAATTTTTTATTAATCCTTATGGCGTCCAAAGTGATTCCATTGAAAATGAACTCACAGGCCAAGAAAGTGATGCCTGGGACGGTATTTGGTATAGCGAAGGCAGGCTCACCGCGAACGGCTTTCAAGTTGAAGTGCAGCTGCCATTAAGATTATTTAATTTTGATGGTACTAACCCTATCCAAACCTGGGGCATTGAGCTGATCCGCTTTTACCCTCGCAATGAAACCCATCGTTTATCCACCCACCAAATTGACCGCAATGTATCATGTCAGTTATGCCAATTAGGTACGGCATCAGGCCTAGCAGGTGCCACTCAAGGTAAAGATTTACAGCTCACACCATCGATTGTTGCTAACCAAAGTCAGCAAAGAGATGTCAGTCAATCCCAACCTTGGAATGATGAAAATAATGTTGATATTGGAGTTGATTTACGTTGGGGAATCACCCCGACTACATTGTTAAATGCCACCCTCAACCCTGACTTTTCTCAAGTAGAAGCCGATGCTGGCCAGCTTGATGTTAACAACACCTTTGCGCTGTTTTTTCCAGAAAAACGTGCTTTTTTTCTCGATAATAAAGATTACTTTGATACTCAACTGGATTTATTGCACACCCGTAATATTAGTTCGCCAGATTATGGCTTAAAACTCACGAGCAAAACCGACGACCATACATTTGCAATACTGGCAGCCAATGATGTCCAAAGTCAGTTTTTAGTGCCCGGTAATTTAAGCTCAGACATTGCCGTTATCGACGAGCCAAGCCATAACATAGCAACCCGATATCGTTTCGATCCTAGTAAGCAATTTTCAGTCGGTGGTTTAGTGACGTTGAAGCAGGCGAATGAATACCATAACTATGTCGCTAGCGCCGACATCAAGTATCAACCGACAAAGCAAGATACATTGACGGCTCAATATGCCCACTCACAAACCGCCTATCCTGATGCGCTATTTAATCAGTTTTGTGGCGGCGATAATTGTAGCCAAAACCAACTTGATTGTGACCGAGGAGATTGTGCGATAAATGAGCGCGTGCTTCGTACTCGTAAAGACGGTGAATTTAGTGATGCTATGTACAGCATCACTTACAAGCATGAACGCCGTAATTGGTATGCCAACACACAATACCAATCTATTGGCCGCGATTTTAGGGCCGATTTGGGATTCATTGATAAAGTCGATGTGAGCAAGTTTGTTGCTGGCGGCGGCTATATTTGGTACCCAGAAAATAACTTCTTCAGCAAAATAACATTTGGTGGCGACTGGGATATTAGCCATAGCCAAGATAATGAGCGTTTGGAACAAGAAACAGAAATGCTTGTTGAATTCGAAGGTGGTCTACAAAGCTATATCGCCTCAGGTATCGTACAACGTGAACGAGTGGGTCGGCGTCATAATCCAAGCATCATCAACATTGATGGCAATACCACCATGTTTGAAGAAACCTTAGGCTGGTTTTACACTAACTTCACACCCATTGGTTCACTCAAACTCGAGCTGGATGTAAACTATGGCGATGATATTGATTTTGCCAACGATCGTCCGGCAACAATTACCATGTTCAATCCAGGTGTGGAATGGAAACTAACCGAATCTCTTGTGCTGGATATCTCGCATCGTTACCAGGTATTAGACGTTGACGATGGACGTTTATTTACAGCCAATCTCAGTGACGTTCGCCTAAATTGGCAGCTGACGCTAAACAGTTTTATCCGCCTTAGCAGTGTGTACACGCGTATTGAGCGCGATCCTGATTTATACCGCTACCAACGCCCTGATTCACTTTATCAAGATATGGGTAATGAATTACTGTATGGCTATAAACTCAACCCCCAAAGCGTATTCTATCTCGGTTACTCAGATGCCTTTATTGCTAATGATGACATTGATTCATTAACCCAAGACGAAAAGACCTACTTTATGAAAGTCAGCTACGCTTGGTTACTGTAGCATTAATCACAAAACCGTGACGGGTAAGCTAATGCGATAGATTTCTGCCATGACGAAATACTCCCAGCACCAAGCAAGTTACTGTAGACGCAATAAGGCCGTTGATACTCAGTATCAACGG
>NZ_JACJER010000128.1:0-12703 GCF_014164185.1 Shewanella sp. SG44-6
CTCACGACTAAAAAACTAACTCCGGCACCGGATGTTGTAGAACCCGCACCACAAAAACCACTTTGATTGGCCGAAGCAATAGTAGTACCAGAAATAAAGCTACTAAAATTTTCATTAAAGGTAATGCTAGTAGCATCACCTGCGCCAGTCTCATTTGTCAGTAAATAAATTACGTCAACTTGTGATCCTGCATTACCAACTTTTATTGCACTATCTGAGAAGGATTGACTAAAACGTAATCCTGTAACTGTAACCGAAGATGCCCCCCCAGCTTTATTGACTTCATTGCCAGCTACACTCGCTGTAGTATTAGAGCTTGTGAAAGTGAAATTACTACCAACAGTCCCAGCGGGGAGCTGAATAGGCACAGAAAAATTACACGTTCCTCCCGGATTTAAGCTGCCTCCAGAAAAAGAAATTGTAGACGAGCCATTAACAACCGCTCCAGCCCCACAGACATCAGAGATAGGTATCCCAGTCGCGACTAAACCTGCTAATCCAGCATCCAAATCAAGTGTAAAAGCAATACTTGTGGCATCAGCAGATGCATTAGCATGGTGAGATAACTCAAAATCTATGACACTTGCAGCCCCTGGGAGCAGCACATCATCTTGAAACGAAAAGCGTAAGCTTGGAGCTGAATTAACAGAAATAACAGCATTTGCAGAAGGGCTCTGACTAGATATAGTCTGCCCGTCAATAGTTGCCTTTATTTGTTGAGCAATAAACGGATAAGTTCCAGAGTTGATATTTGCATTAAGGGTTAAGCCAACATCAAATGTACATGACTGGCCAGCAGCAAGTGTGATTGCAGATAGATTAACTTGATAGGCATCATTGAGAAATTGAGAACTACTTGCGCCAGTAGAATTACAAAAATTACTGCCGGGTAATGTTGAAATGGTGGCAACCGATGTCCCGCCAATAAGCGTACTGAAAGCGATTCCAGTCGCATCAAAAGCGTTATCAATATTAGTTAAAGTATACCTAAGTGTGATGGTATCTCCGGCAGTAATGCCTGATTCAAGTACATCAATGGAAAGCGTTGGGGCATTTGAAACATAAAATGCATTCGCTACGTCAGCATAGTTGCTAATTGACGATGAAATGTTGCTAACTACATTGTTATACAAACCAATTACTGAATTAGCAGGTATTTGGACAGGGATACTAAATGAGCAACTTGCTCCGCCAGACAAAGAACCATTAGTTAGCGTAACAACATCGGTCCCCGACAAAACAGAGCCACTGCCACACACATCATTTATAGGCAATCCGGTGGCAATTAACCCTGTTAATGCAGACTCTAAATTATCACTGAAAGTGATATTATTCGCATCATTATTACGGTCAAAATTAGTTAAAGAAACATTCAAGTTAGCAGTTTGTCCAGGGGTGACTGCCAGTGGGTCTAAAACAATGCTAACAAACTGTTTTTGCACATCTAAAAAAGTAGACGCTTTACCAATACGGTTACTTGTATTGGTATAAGTCATATCTGAAGTAATAATGTCGTAGTCACTAGCAATACTCGATAATAAATCGATAGACACATTACATGTAGAAGGTGAAATGTCAGAGCCTGGGGCTAAAAAGGCAAACTGTTCCAAAGGATAAGATTGAGAAGTTAACGTAATTGAGCTGGCACCGGCCGACTCAGTCAATAGCATGTAATCACCACAATCAGTTGAAAAGTTTGTTACTGGTGCAATAACCAACCCACTAGGCAAATCAATCTTGCCACTAAAACCATAAGTGTAAGAGTTTTGTGTATTGGCCAGTGCCAAGGTTAATCGAGTAAAGTTTCCAACAGAAATAGAATTTGGTGACAGCGATAAAGTCGTCGACACAGAAGTGTCACTTGCCGTCAGTGTTGTTGATGAATCAGTACCACCACCAATACTCGATGACAGGTCTGTGGTGGTAATGTTTAGCACACCCGCAGAGCTCGCGGTAACGTTAAATATTAACTTACAACTTTGCCCCTGACTTAACTGATATCCACTAGCAACAACATTATTACCGCCAGCCACAAGCGTGTAACTACCAATATCGCAGGAGATTGAATCGTTAGTTTGCTCAGCAACAACAACTCCAAGAGGTAAATTAACAGTAAAACCAATATCTGAGGCGGAATCTGATGAGGAATTATTGGTTAAAGTGTAGGTTAAAGTACTTGAATTACCGACAGAAACCGTCGAACTGCTCAAGTTACCGGTCAAAGAAAGGTCAATTGGTACTGCATTTACCGCAGAGCTGGCCATTAATATAAATAGGTAAGCAAGGCTAGAAAGGTTAAATAAACCTATTAGTGTTTTTTTTAGCATCGCAGTCATAGCGAATCCTTTCTCATTTTTCATTATTGGCTTTTCTTACCGCGAATCACGGTAACGGCGATTTACATTTAGTTAACAATAATAACAGTAAAAAGCAAAACTGGCCTAATTAATTGTTTCAGCTCAAACAAAACAATTAGAAAATAATCAACATCATAAAAAGCCGAGTGAAACAGACATCTAATCCTAGATTTTCAACACAAATAAAAATCATTAAAACATAAATGAAATCCCATTAGATAATCAAATAAGTGCTAAGTACGTGCTAATAGTTTGCTAAATGTTGCTTTTTGGTTAAAATAACCTCAGATAAAAATATAAAGGCTTAAAAAATGAAAACAGTACAAAAAACAATCAAAGCCACATTATGTATAGCAGCACTGTTTACCTCTTCCGTATGTCTTGCAAATAACATCGCAGTAAGCGGGTCAATACTAGACATCGACACAGGCAATAATTTTGACCAAGCGATGATTACGATTTCTGGTCCTAACGGATTCAATGAATCAGTGACACTGGAAAACAACAAAACTCAAGTTGACATTGAAGCACTCAATATTACTGACTCAGGTAGCTATACTTACCAAATTCAGTACACACAAAATGGAAAACTTGAATACATAACAGACCCTAAAACAGGTCGTAAAAACGCCAAACGAAATACAGGTAATATCCAAACAACATCAGGTCATTTTAATGTCAAAGACAATCAGTTTGTGATTGACGATGTATCAGAAGCAGCTCTTGAACTAAGTACTCAACAAATCCAAAACAGCAGGTATTAATAATGAAAACAACATATAAGCTTGCTTGGGCAATCATTCCACTTTCGGTATCAATTAATCTTTATGCCGACCAACAAATACAAGATGACTTAATTGTTGTAGGTAGTGCTTGCATAGGGCAAGACTGCGTCAATGGTGAGAATTTTAGCTTTGACACATTAAGGCTTAAAGAAAACAACTTACGCATTAAATTTCAAGATACCAGTAGCAGTGGCAGCTTTCCAACTAACGATTGGCAACTAACAGCTAATGATAGCGCTAATGGTGGCTTGAATAAGTTTTCAATAGATGATGTCGACTCAGGACGCACACCATTCACTATAATGGCAGGGGCAAAGAATAACTCATTGTTTGTTGCTTCTAGCGGGAGAATCGGGGTAGGTACATCGACACCAGTGGTCCCATTGCATGTTGTTGATGGCAATACTCCTGCTATGCGTCTAGAGCAAGATGGCAGCTCAGGTTTTAGCGCACAAACGTGGGACGTTGCTGGCAACGAAACAAACTTTTTTATTCGTGATGTCACCAATGGCTCTAAATTACCCTTTAAAATTAAACCTGGCGCCCCCTCAAATTCTGTATTTATTGATGTTGACGGAGACATAGGCTTAGGCACGGCAAGTCCTAGTGCAAAACTACATATTAATAGTTTAGATACTAACTCCCCATTAGTACCAACCATGCTTATTAGAAATACAGACGCTACCAGTCCAACTAGACTATCTTTAGAGCTAGAAGCTCAAAATACGTCAGCTATTTCATTTTTAAGGAAAACTAACGGAAAAAACTGGTGGGTACATAACTATCAAGACTCTATTAATTTCGATGAAAGAGAGAGTCAAGGTATTGAGTTTTCAGTAGATGCTAATGGTAATGGCTATTTCAAAGGTAATATTACAGCGGGGGGCACCATTAATGGTTCTTCCAGTCGGGAAACAAAAAACAACATAAACCTAATCAATGGCGATAACATCTTAAAATTAATTGCTAACCTTGATATCTATTCATGGTCATATATTCAAGATGCAGGCAAAATAATACATATAGGTCCAATGGCCGAAGAGTTTTTTGAAACCTTCAGTGTCGGAGTAGATAATAAACATATTTCACCCACCGACACATCAGGTATCTCATTGGCTGCAATTAAAGCATTAATGAATAAAGTTGAATCTCAAAATGAGAAAATTGAGAAATTAGAAAACTCGTTAATTAAGTTGCAGCAAGCAAAACCCTAACGTTAGAAGATTAATATATGCCCTCAAGCGCTAAGCAATGAGCGCTTTTTTATTGCGTAATCCCATAAACTAGTAACTCTGCAAGAGTTTAATCGGTAACTGGCTTTGTTTGAACTCAGTCAGTATTTGAGTCCAGTGGTCATGTTTTGCGACTGATTCATAGTGCCTCTTTTGCAAAGAAGCACTATGCCAAAGTCTGGTTTTTATTGGTATGTGGGGTTAATTGACCACTTACTTTGAATCAATGTGTCTATGGCTTCATAAAGCCAAACAAAAAAAGCACTCAGAAGATACCTATCTTCTGAGTGCTTCCTTTTTATTAAGTTTTTTATTCAGCGCTTTGTTTGTTAATGACTAAGCACGAACGGCTTTAGCTATATGTTCTGCTTGAGCTTGCGACATATCAAGATCTGTTGATTCAACCATTACGCGGATTAGCGGTTCAGTACCTGATTTGCGTAATAAAACACGACCTTTATCACCTAGAACAGCTTCAGCTTCAATCACTGCTTGTTTTACAGCAGCAGAGGCTAGGATCTCATTAGCATTGTTAGCGATTAAACGCACATTTAGCAGCACCTGCGGTAACTTTTTCATACCCGATACTATGTCAGCTAATGACTCGCCAGATTGTAATACCGCTTGTAATACTAATAGAGATGCCACAACAGCATCGCCAGTAGAGGCATGGTCAAGGTGTAAAATATGGCCAGAACCTTCGCCACCTATGCGCCATCCAGTGGCTTTTAATTGTTCAACCACATAACGGTCGCCCACTTTGGCGCGTTTAAACGGGATATCCATTTCTTTTAACGCAATCTCAAGACCAAGGTTAGACATTAATGTGCCAACCACACCGCCACTTAATGTGCCTTGCTGCTTGGCAGTTTTAGCCAGAATATATAAAATTTGGTCACCATCCACTACGTGGCCATTATGGTCAACAAACATTACACGGTCAGCGTCACCGTCCATCGCAATGCCTAAATCAGCTTCATGCACCATTACTGCAGTTTGTAAGCTGTCTAAATGGGTCGCACCGCAATGGTCGTTAATATTGGTACCATTAGGTTTGTCATTAATGCTAATCACTTCAGCACCTAACTCGCGGTATACATTGGGTGCAATATGATAAGCAGCGCCATTGGCACTATCGACGACAATTTTAAGGCCAGCTAAAGTTAAGTCTTTAGCAAAAACACCTTTACAAAACTCAATGTAACGACCCGCAGCATCAGTAATACGACGGACTTTACCTAACAATTCAGATGAAACACATTCCATCGCATTATGATTAAGGGCTTGATCTAACAATGCTTCAATTTCAAGCTCTTGCTCGTCATTAAGCTTAGTGCCAGAATTTGAGAAAAACTTAATACCATTATCATAAAAAGGATTATGTGACGCACTAATTACTACACCAGCATCGGCACGGAATGTAGAGGCTAAATAGGCCACAGCTGGAGTTGGCATAGGACCAATTAATGCTACGTTCACACCCGCAGCAGACAAACCTGCCTCAATAGCAGACTCCAACATATAACCGCTGCTTCGAGTATCTTTACCAATCAATACTTCTTGGGTACCGGTTGAGGCTAATACTTTGCCCGCAGCCCAACCTAACTTCATAGCAAAATCAGGCGTAATAGGAAATGTCCCCACCTTTCCACGGACACCATCGGTGCCAAAATACTTACGAGACATAAAAACTCCAATATAAAAAATTAAGTACCTAGGACGGACTAAGTCCTGGTAGGTTCTAGATTCTAGAAACTCGCAGGCTCGCCAGAGAGCGGACTGCGTCCTGTTAGGGACAGCTTTACAGCTAAGATTGTATAGCATCTAACCGCGAAGAGTCCTAGCCGCAGGCGCCCTATTATTACTAACATCTAGCAGCGAAGCGTCCTCGAAGACCGAAGGTCGTCCTAGCAGCGAAGCTAATCTAGGCTTTTAGCCAATTCCTAAAAGCAAAAAACCAACTACACAAGAGTTGGTTTAAAAGCACATCATAATTAAGTGTTACAGTTCGAACAGAATTTTTTCAACACTTTTTTTGAAATCTGCGCCTAACTTAGCATCGCGTAAGCCATATTCAACAAAAGCATTCATATAACCTAATTTATCACCGCAATCATGTGACTTGCCGGTCATGTTAAAGGCTTCAACGGTATCTTGTTCAATCAGCATATCAATGGCATCAGTTAACTGAATTTCATCACCTGCACCAGCTGGTGTTTTAGCCAGTAATCGCCAGATCTTTTCTGATAATACATAACGACCAACAACAGCTAGATTAGACGGGGCTTCACCAACAGCAGGTTTTTCGACCATCCTCTTGATTTTAGCTGAGTCACCCGGGGTTATATCAACACCATTACAATCGGCTATGCCGTATTTATTGACGTCACATTCAGGTACAGGAGCCACCATAATTTGGCTAGCAAATGTCGATTTGTAACGCGCTATCATCGCAGCTAAGTTTTCAGTTTTTTGATTAGCAGTATATTCATCTAACACAACATCAGGTAACACGACCGCAAATGGGTTATTACCAATACAAGGATAGGCACACAATACCGCATGACCTAACCCTTTGGCTTCGCCTTGACGCACATGCATGATGGTCACATCTTTAGGACAAATCGCTTGGACTTCTTCAAGAAGCTGACGTTTTACGCGTTTTTCTAAAGTTGATTCAAGCTCGTAAGATTTATCAAAGTGATTTTCAATGGCATTTTTACTGGCATGAGTAACTAGCACAATTTCTTTCACACCAGCAGCAACACACTCATTGACGATATATTGAATTAACGGTTTATCAACTAAAGGCAACATCTCTTTCGGAATGGCTTTGGTCGCCGGCAACATGCGGGTACCAAGACCTGCAACGGGAATAACTACTTTCATTTTAAATCCTTGTCAAAATGAGCCAAATATCAGGTTATCAGACTCAGGCAAAATATGAGTGAGTAAAAATAAATTAATTAACTAAGAAGTTTAGTTAATCAAAAAATCAAGATACAAGGTTAATGACTTTCTTAGCAGCCTCAGAGTTTTTAGCTTTTTGTTGATAAACCAAATCGCAAATACCATCTGTCGGCGCAAAACCTGTAGGCGCTTTAAGTAAAATATCACGAATGGCTTCATGGTTGAACTGATGACAAGCCAAATCTAAACGGTCTAAAATCACAGAATACTCAGCCCATGTTAAATACAACTCATTTGCTGTCATGATGCGCTCATGTTCAGTACCTGTGACATCATCGCCAATAAGTAATTCTTCGTATAATTTCTCGCCTGGGCGTAATCCACTAAACTCGATAGCGATATCGCCATCAGGATTTTTCTCACTTCGGACATCATAACCACTTAAGCGGATCATTTTTTTGGCTAAATCAACAATCTTTACCGACTTGCCCATATCCAGTACAAATACATCACCGCCCTTACCCATAGCACCAGCTTGAATAACTAACTGGGATGCTTCTGGTATCGTCATAAAAAAACGGGTAATTTCGGGGTGAGTAACCGTTACAGGGCCACCATTAGCAATTTGAGTTCTAAACAAAGGCACAACCGAGCCAGATGAACCGAGCACATTACCAAATCTAACCATACAAAAACGGGTTTTATTATTCTCTCGTGACAATGCCTGTAAAACGAGCTCTGCCATACGCTTAGTGGTGCCCATTACATTCGTTGGACGAACAGCTTTGTCTGTTGAAACCAACACAAATGTTTCAACCTTTGCAGCTATAGCTGCCCTAGCAGTATAAAGAGTGCCAAATACATTATTGCGAACACCTTCAACGACATTATGCTCGACTAAAGGCACATGTTTATAAGCAGCTGCATGGTAAACTGTTTGAACGCCGAACGACTCCATAACCGCTTGCACACGATTTTCACGCTGAACTGAACCCATCATAGGCAGAATTCTGACAGCTAAACCGAGCTCTTTAGCCGTTGCATTTAATTCACGATCGATGGCATACAAAGCAAACTCAGATAACTCAAAAAGGACTAACTTTTTAGGTGACTGTTTCAAGATCTGTCGACATAACTCCGAACCTATAGAGCCTCCGGCACCAGTGACCATAACCACTTTGTCTTTAATATTGGCAGACAAAAGGTCTTCGCGAGGATTAACTGCATCACGACCAAGTAAGTCATCAATTTCAACTTCCTTGATATCACTATAAAGTTTAGTACCGTTTACAAGATCAGACATTGCAGGAATAGTGAGTACCTGAACGGCTAAAGGTTCAAGACGAGTCAATATCGCCTGACGTTTAGCACGAGTGGCGCTTGGCATGGCAAGTAGCACTTTTGTGACTGATTTTTGCTTAATTAACTTACGAATAATGGAAGGAGAATGAACATGAACCCCTTGAATAACCGTACCATGCAATGACACGTCATCATCAACAAAAGCAAAAGGATGATATTCATGGCTTTGAACCAATGACGTTAATAATTGGCGACCACTCACGCCAGCACCATAAATGATCACAGGCTCACCAGTACGTTTCATTCCAGAACCGACAATAGAACGAACTATAGTTCGTGAACCACCAATAAAAACTAATGAAAATGCTGCGTAGATTAACGGAACTGTTCGAGGAATATTAGCTTCAGCATAAAAAGAGACCAACACTAATGTAATGGTTGATACCGTAACCCCAATGACAATGGCCACAAGCGCTTGTAAGCCCATGTAACGCAGCACTGCGCGGTAAAGACCTAATTTAGCAAATAACACTAAACTTATGGGCAGAACGATTGAAATGACCAACCAAAAGGTAGCATTGCTCAACACGCTGCTATCATCGAGTCGGACTAATAATGCAGCCCAAAAAGCACAAACTAAAAACAATGAATCAACAAAAAGACTTACCAACCGTTTCTGAGGACGAGGTAAAGAAAAAATACGTTGCAGAAAATCCATTTCGCGCTCCAAATTAATAACATTCATAATAATAAAAAAATCTTATCTACATAAAAGCTTGCATAACCAGTCAAAACATCGAGTTTAACACGAGTGTGCGTTATTGGTAAAAGTGATATGTTAGTGAAAAGGCAATATCAACACAATATTCAATAAGACATTGACTGATATAGACTTGATAATGATAAAGCAAGAAACCTGAGACAATTTACCTTGTAAACAAGATACATTTAGAAAAAATTGTCATCTTAGACTTGAAATCAATAAACAAGGCGGTAGGTCCGAAATAAATAGCAGTAGAAAGTCTACTTTACGGCATCACCTGAACCACTACCTGTCGCCGTCATCAAAATATACTTAAGGTAGTTTTTGATATTAAGCGTTTCAATCATCTGCTTATCGGTTTTTGCAAGGAGCTTTGGAGTAGACATATCAATGTTCTTTACTTGTGCTAGACCTGTTACACCAGGTAGTACATCGTAAACACCTAAAGCATCACGCTCTTTAATCAACTCTTCTTGATTAAACAAGTTAGGACGAGGACCAACAAGGCTCATTTCACCTTTAACTACGTTAATTAATTGTGGTAACTCATCAATCTTAGTTTTACGCAAAAATGCACCAAGCTTAGTGATTGATGCATTACTGGCTAGATGACTGGCTACAGATTTGGTTTCAACAGACATAGTCCGAAACTTTATTAGTTTAAATGGCTTTTGATTCTTACCGACACGAGTTTGAATGAAAACCGGTGAGCCGGTATCAAATATGCCAATAATTGTGACTATAATTAAAACTGGCCAAAGTAACAATAAACCCAAAAAGGCAGCTAAAAAATCAAGAATACGGATCATGTGAAATACTCTATTTAACTTGTTTAAGAAAGGCCATTGACTCTTTCATAGTATAAGGTGGGGTCCAATCTAGTATTTCTCTTAGGTTTGATGAGTCAACTTCAAGATTACTAACCAATTGTTCAACCATTGAAGATTTACCTAAAAGCTTACCAACTAAACTCATAAAGCCAATAGGGACTGGCAACTGAAAAACACTTTTACCGAATCCATTTGCTATATTACTTGTAAATGTTTTAATAGAAACTGTTTCGCCCTCTGATGCTAAAAAAATATGCCCGCCCGCATTAGGATGATTAGCACACACCAACAACAGATTGGCTAAGTTCTGAACAGAAATAAAACTACGTCGATTCTTAACCAAACCAAATGGTAATAGCGGAGACTTGATGATAAAGCGAGATAAGGCCCCAAAATTGCCTGGAGCATTTAAACCATAAACCAATGTTGGCCTAATGATGACAAGCTCCATTCCAGTTTCATTAGATATACGCTGTAAACCTAACTCAGCATCCAATTTTGATTTAGAATAATAATTACGTGGGTGCGGTTGTGAATTATGTGTAAAAGGCAAATCAAATGTCTGAGTGCCGTTAACTCCTATAGAGCTCACAAAAACGAACCTTTTAACTCCAGCGGTTGCAGCTTGCATCGCAAAATTCAAAGTTGAATCTACATTAACAGATTTATAATCTTCGTATGAGTTAGTTTTAGAATGTGCAATCCCAGCAAGATGTATAATTGAAGTAATATCATCGAATGCATTACTCCAATTCATTTCGGGGGCAAAATCGTGGATAATATAGTCATCAAAAGTTGATAATTTATTGACACTTCTAATAATACGTTTAAAAGCATTCTTATTAGAACAATATAAGTTTCTTCCGATGAAACCGGTTGAGCCACTTAATAAGATCCTACCCATTATTACGCCTTGAAAAACTGTACACTTTCGCCAATAAAAATTTAGGAAATAACCTTGGAATAGAACGAATTAAGAAAATTAGTATTGCTGAGAATATATTGGTTAGTTTGAGAGACAATTTAACCTTTGTTAAAAGCCATTCACTTTTAATATACTGGAAACCTGATCGTCTTCCGAGCATATCATTACCGACTCGAGCATAAACTAAACTTTCATTTATATTCTGCCCCTTATATCCTTTCGCTAATAATCTTAACCACAAATACCAGTCTTCCATCCAAGGTAAATGTTGATAACTACCAGAGTTAATAATATCTGATTTTTTATACATAACTGTCATATGATTAAAAGGGTTAGATTTAGAACACTTTTGATAAATAACATCACTTGTAATAGGGACTTTTCTTTGATTTATTACATTAAGCTTATTATCAACAAATTCATCTATGTACGAGCCGCATATACTGATATCTGAATTATTTACAAATAAACTTAATTGCTTTTTACATCTATCTTTATTACAGATATCATCTGTATCCATTCGAGCAACAAGCTCATACTTACACTCCTTCAACCCAATATTTAATGCTTTTCCAAGTCCTACATTTTGATGTATTTTCACTTCTCTTATTGAAACTTTTGATTTCCAACTTTCTACTACATTAATTAGTGAAGAAGGCAGTGGGCCATCAAACACAATAACAATTTCATCAGCTTGAACCGATTGAAGATATAAACTATTCAAACATTCCTCTAAGTATACTGGCGACTCTTTGTCATACAAAGACATTAAAACTGAAAATTCAGGAAAATTAATAGGTTTCATACGTTAACTTTCCCCAAAAGACCTTTAATCATAGAAATCATTGTAGTGAGCTTCTTATCAGTTTTGATTAAAACAAGAAAAGATAAAATCAAAATTCTGATGAAGTTATAATATCTAAATGAAAATGGAAAGTTACTATTAAAACAGCAATATATTCCGTTTCTAACAACAAAAAAATATCTCTCGGGTTTATGAATAGGAAATTCTATACCAAATAAACGCTCTCTCGAGTCCCCGAGCTCGTGTTGCATATTTACCGAATCAGAAAATAATATTCTATAATTTTTTTGTCTCATTCGTAAACACCACTCAACATCGACATATTCGATAAATAAATTAGAATTATTTAAATTTTCAATAAATATCGAGTTACATACAATACTACCCGAAGATATTAAAACATCTGTTTCATGAAAATGGTCATTAACAACTGGGTTTAAAATAGATTTCTTTCTTTTCAAACCTGAATAAGTATAGTATGAAAATACTTTTTTACTTCTTGAGTCAATAATACTGGGCCCTACAGCGACGACATCACTAGCTACAAATCCATCCAAAATTTTTGAAACAAAACCATCATTAACGGAGCTATCTTGATCGAAAAGTATAGAGTATTTACAACCTAACCTAGAGGACTCAATGACACCACAATTTTGAGCATAACCAATACCCTTATTCCCTTCCATATCAATAATCTTAAGATTCTTACATTCAATATCTAGATTAGATATACTAATCTGCAAACCATTATTAACAATAATTACATAATCGACTTGTTCATATATAGAACGGAT
>NZ_JACJER010000129.1:0-12506 GCF_014164185.1 Shewanella sp. SG44-6
CGTATATTCTTCAGGCCATAGGGATTATTCTTCCAGCTATAAATGACAGCTTACCTGTGGTGATCTTAAGTGCATTAATGTTCGGCGGGACTTTTATCGCATGTGTTAGCATGGTATTAACAATGGCGGGTAAGTTTTACCCTAGTAACCCGGCTAAGTTTATGGGGACTATGACCTTGGCCTATGGTGCGGCCCAAATTCTTGCGCCTGTATGTACCGGATATCTTACTGAAACTTTTGGCAGTTATGATATTGGGCTATATGTCTCTGCCGCGATAGTGATGATAGGCACGCTGTTCTTGTTTGGATTATTCAGGATTGAAATAAATACTTCGGAAAAGAAAGACACCAATACACAAACTCGGTTTCTTATCGGTTAATTAGCCTATAGTCATCAATATTTTGGAGTAAACATGGACGTTCGGAAAAGACTGTTAATAATTTTTTCAGTGAGCTTTGCCTGTGTCGGCATTGATCAAGCGACTAAGTTGCTGGCATCAGAATACCTGACAAAAAATGCAATGGTCAGTTACCTTAATGACACCCTTAGAGTCGGTTTCGTTGAAAATATTGGCGCATTTCTTGGTTTGGGTAATAGCATGTCGGAGCAAGCTCGGTTTTGGCTTTTTGTGATATTGGTAGGGGCATTTTTATTAGGTTTATTGTGTTATTTGTTACTAAATACCCAGCTGAATCTGCCATCTTTACTTGCACTATCACTTATTTTTTCAGGTGGTATTAGTAATTTCCATTACCGCGTGTTTAATCATGGTGCTGTGATTGATTTTCTCAATATTGGCGTTGGCAGTCTAAGAACGGGAGTTTTTAATGTCGCAGATATTGCCATTATGATAG
Organism: Shewanella sp. SG44-6; assembly: GCF_014164185.1. NCBI lineage: Bacteria > Pseudomonadati > Pseudomonadota > Gammaproteobacteria > Alteromonadales > Shewanellaceae > Shewanella > Shewanella sp. SG44-6. Next base: position 856 of record NZ_JACJER010000129.1, read on the forward strand.
GTGTATTTATGCTTATTATTGTTCAAGGCAAAAAAGACAGCCCGGCGCTATTAACGACTAGCAAATGATCTTGCATAGCTAAGTATTGCGCTAGGCCTTGCCTGCATGTTACTTGGCTATTTTCAAGGACGCTTTGTAAGCGTTAATTAAAGACTATCAAGGTACTCAACCAAGCGGTTGAACTAAAAGACCCACTAATGAGTGTATAAGGCAATTGGATTGGTTAGTCTTAAGATTCACTCACGCAGAGGCTGATGTCATTTAGCCAGCTAAATAGGCGTCATTTTATTAACTTCTTGGTTTTTAATGGTTTGGTTTTGTGGCATGTGACAAACAACATTACGGCCACTGTTTTTGGCTTTATACAAAGCAACATCGGCAAGTTTGATTAGGTCCTCTAATTCAGTCATTTGTTCATTGTAAACCGCGACACCAAAGCTGGCAGTTACTGATAGCGGGCCAGTGTCATGTAAAACTGTCATTTTTTGTATGTTTTTGCGAATGAGATCCGCGAGATTAATTGCATCTGATTGAGTGGTGTTAGGTAAGAAAATGATAAACTCTTCACCTCCCCAACGCGCTAAAATATCACTTTTTCTGATGTGTTGTTGCAATGTTTGAGCAATACTTTTAAGTACATCATCTCCAGCTGCATGACCATAATCATCATTTATTGTTTTAAACCAATCGATATCCAACAGGATTATTGAAAAGGCTTGTTGATCTCTTATACCTAAATTCCATAACGGGCTAACGGCTACAGTAAAAGCACGACGATTGTATAATTCAGTTAAGTGATCTAATTGCGCGCTGACTTCAGCAGTAATACGAGCTTTATCTACCTTCTTTAAATTAAAGGCCAATGCTAAAGCTAAAATTGACATTTCAATTAACATACCTATTTCAATACTGTGAAATATCAGTGTGCTATAGGGAATAAAGCCCCAAGTAGTTGCTGCAGAGGTCGCCGCACCTCCAGCGCCGAGAAATACAGCAGGAATAAAAAACTTAACCGTATCGTGACCATTTTTTAAGACTAAAAACCCCAAAGATAAAAAAATAACCACTAATAGCGACGTCAGGGCGACACCTATATTAACGGCGAGTAATTGGTCTGCATTGAGAAATAGACTGGTGATTAACAGTATTAGGCCAGTATATACCCACTTTCTTATTTGATATATTTTAGGCGCAAACACTTTTAATTTAAGGAATTCAAAACAAAAGGCGATACTAAAAGCGATGTAACAATATAAAAACAATATCATTAACCATTGTTGTAACAATAAGCTATTGGGCCAAATAAATTTAAAGCCATGGCCAGTATAAGCAATATTTAAACAAAAAAATGACAATAAATACAAAGAGTAGAATACATAGCTGCTATCTTTTAAACTGATAAAAAGCGTAATGTTATAAACGAAAAGTATAAAAAATGCGCCATATATAAAGCCATAAAAATAACTTGAGATTATTAGGTTATCTTGTATAGCGTCGTGAGTTGTTAAGTACAATGGAATCAGCAGAGGGTCTTGTGATTCAAAGCGCATAAACACCTGAGTGATGCCAGGCTTAAACGAATATTGCTGTGACAGCATACGGGTTTTATTTTCTCGTGCATTAAACGGTAGTGTGTCACCAATAAACGCTTTATCTACAACCTTACCTTGACGCATAAAATAAAAATCAGCATGGTCTAGCCAAGCGGTATCGAGGTAAAGCACTTTCTTTATCTCTTTATCCGATGAATTATTGATTAACACAGATGCCCAAAGCGCATCATGAATAAACCCAAAACTGGCTCTTTCATCGGCATTTAGCGTGAACTTACCTTGTTTATATTGTTTAAAGGCATTCTGGAACGACAAATCCGCACTACGGTCTTGTAGAATCGTTAAGTGTTTATTAATGAATAGTTCACTAGGAACATTCGTTAATTCAATAGGTTTGCTAATAGCACCAAGACTATACAAGCATAAAAACAACAGTAGAAAACGTATAGTAAATACTCGCAAAGGTAAGGTAATAATAGATTAGTCGCTCACATATCTTTTGTCTAACTAAAGGATGACAGCAGTTAATCATGTTATTGCTAAGAATATGACGCTGAATAGCATATTGAGTAATATTTCATCACTCAAGCATCTTTGCAAAAATGTGTGATGCTGATGTGTATAATGGCGTCGATATTTTTGTTATTACGCTTGCTTAGATTAGTCGAAAAAGATATTCATTTATCCAAAATTCCAAAATCAGCAAGATTGCCATTTAAATGGTGCATTAAATAGGGATATAAAGATGCTTCATAAAATTGAGAAATGGATTGATCAAACCAATGTCGAATATAAACAACAACGAATTTGCTGTGCTAAATTTTTCAGTGAGTTTGAAGGTTTTTATCCTTTAGCGTTTCTTGAACAAGCTTATTTCGTTGTGGTAGACGAGATCCCAAAACCTGACTTCCCTGAGCTTCGCCAAATGGGATTCGGTAGCTTTATGGATATGCAAGCTGGTGGCATTACCTATAAGAATACCTATTACGTACTTCGCCATAATGTTTCGAGTTTGCGCTTACACTTTCATGAGTTAGTCCATGTGGCTCAATGGGCACATTTAGGCGCCCAAGATTTTATACTTCGTTACATGGATGAAATTCAAACCTTTGGCTATCACGAATCCCCTTTAGAGAAAATGGCTTATGCCTTAGATGCCAACTTCAGTGAAGGTGGGGCTAAAATTGATATACCCAGCTATGTTGTACGAAATATATAGTCATTTAATGTAAATTAGTAATAATGACATCGCAATCATATTAGACGTATTGCCTGTAGATTATTGATGTTACTAGCAATGACATCAATCAAAATTGCTTGATAATTAAGCGCGCTTATACAATGGAACTGTAAAAAAATGAATCAAACTCCAATAGATAATATTGCTGAATCAAATGAAATTGAAAGAATTAACCTATTACGCGCTAATTTAGATACATTGAGGCCTAAATCGTATAGCTGGCTTATTCAATGGGGAATTTTTGGCGCGACCATTGCCGCGATTGTCTATATTGCAGAATTTGATTTATTAGCAGAACAGAACTTTGTATGGTTCTTACTATTGCTTGTGACAGTTTGCTTTAATCGTTGCGAGGATTATTTAGCCCATAAGCGTATCGATCTCCTTATCAAACTGCTTGATAAAAGGGCATTTGATAAACTGTAATATTCTATGTATTTGATATGGCGAAGTGACGAGCATATCGATCGTCACACATTTCCAAGCAAACTTAACAGTTTTAAGATCCAGCAAGGCTGAGGTTATCAACGATTGACAGTTTAGTCTAATCGCCATAGCGTGTTTTGCTTATGCTATGTCGTTATTTCCTGTGACTAAGCAATAATGGTCTCGCTTCTTTTTATAGGATAACTTTGGTGTCAGCTAGTTACTTCAACTGGCTAGGTATCACATCTGATACCCCTATTGGGAGCTCGCTTGAGCGGAATTTTACCGCGAAAGTTAGCCGCTACTAGTTAGTGCTAATCGGGTTAAGATAAACCATTACCAGTAAAGAGATTAGCTTGCCGATTCACTGGCTAGAATAGTTTGAATATCGTGCGGATGCACTTTAACGCAAATACCATTGGCTTTAAATGCGATGGTTGGATTTGCTAAGCGTTCGTTATCACCTTTAGGTGAACTTAGCTTTACCTTAATGTTATGCTCACTTTTACCGGTATTGGCACTATCCGCGACAATAATCTTAGCTAATTGTGGGGCATGTTCCATGAGTTCTGCCACGAATGCTTCACTGGTTTTCGCTTGTGATGGAAACACTAATTCGATATGTTCCCAACCTTCAACGGGATAAGCTTTGTCTGAAGGAAAGGGCAGTTCAACACACTGAATGTTCATTGTCCCCATAACTAATGGCTCAACTAATTTAATGATTAAAATCGGCCGACCGTTAATCATGTTATTAGAGATAATGTCTCCATACTGACTAAATTCATCTGCCAGTAACTGCGCCGTTTGGCTGTTATTCACTCGAAGAGCTGCGTGATCACAATGAAGGGATAAACCTTCTAAACCTAACTGATGTATGAATGCAATAATGCGTTGACTAAAATCTGGCCAAGTATGTTGTAAGTATTGGTAATTCATTTAATAACCCAAAAAACAAAGCAAAATGGTATGGTTGATAGTAGATCAGCTTATGGCCATATCTCAATTGGCGTACCAGCATCAATCATTTGCCAAAGTTCATCCATTTCTTTGTTGGTGACAGCTATACAACCGTTGGTCCAGTTGTACTTTTGTGCTTCTTCTGGCGGTAACGATGAGCGAGGGTTTTCACCGTGGATCATGATCATACCACCGGCTCTTATGCCTAATGCGTCAGCACGCAATTTGTCTTCTTCATTAGGATATGAAATATGAATCGATTTATAAAATGCACTATCCGATTTTTTATAATCTAAGGTGTAACGACCTTGTGGAGTACGTTGATCACCTTCTTTAAGTTTATGACCACTGGGCACGTCACCCATAGCAATCAGATAACTTTTAATCACTTTTCCGTCACGCATAACAGACATGCGGGATTCAGATTTATTAACGACAACTAAATCGACTTTGGCCTTTAAAGATTGAGCTGATGATGCATTCGCCAACAAAGGGCAACAAAATATAACCATGAATAATATAGACAGCGTGCGCATGAAATCTCCGTAAACCAATGACCTTTTTATTTTTTATTGTAAAATGACCGATTGTGAATGTTAAATCTCGGCGGTCAATGTTAGATTTTAACGACATCAAGGGTTAATTGATATTAGTTGACCGAGTTATTTGCAAGTTTTTGCAAGTTTTTTGATAGATATAACCTAATACAGCGAAACCTAAAATGAATACCGAAGAAAAAGCCGACAGCCCACTAAAACAAACACTCAGAAGCGTGATATTTGGTACTGAAACGCCAGCAGGTAAACGCTTCGATATTGCACTGATGATTTGCATTGTACTGAGTGTGACACTGATTTTTATCGACACCATAGGGACTATTCATGCGCAATATGGTGATTATATTCGTATTGGAGAATGGACCTTTACGGTAATCTTTACCGTTGAGTACATATTAAGATTATATTGTTCATTGAATCGGTTACACTATGCCCGCAGTTTCTTCGGTGTAGTCGATTTAGTGTCTATTTTGCCCAGTTATTTAGGTTTGATATTCCCTGGTGCAAATTTAGCATTAGCAATAAGAGTGTTAAGGCTATTCCGTGTATTCAGAGTATTAAAGCTACTGCGCTATTTAAGTGACGGTAATATATTGCTCAAAGCCATGATACTGTCGAGCCGTAAAGTGTTTCTGTTTTTCTTTTCGGTCAGCCTGATCATTATGGTACTGAGTGTGATTATGTATGTTGTTGAAGGCCCAGTGAATGGCTTTACTTCCATACCTAAATCAATGTATTGGACAATCGTAACGATTACCACTGTGGGTTATGGAGATATTACGCCGCAAACTACGTTAGGTCAGGGGATTGCTGCGCTAACCATGCTTATTGGTTATTCGATTATTGCCATTCCAACCGGCATTTTAACCGCTGAGATCTCAAATGAAATGGTCAGAACCCGTGATTTACGTAAATGTAATAATTGCGGTAAAAAAGGCCACGATAATGATGCCGAGTACTGTAATCATTGTGGCAGCGAGTTAGAAAAGCTGTAGTTTTACCTTTATTCATCGTCCAGTGACAATCTTGCGCAGGGTGATTTCATCTCAAGGATACCAATGACCACAGCTAAATTTGTCGAAGGCCCCATTTTACGCCACATCTTAGTGATGAGTTCGACCGCTGCGGTCGGTATTTCGGCGTTATTTGTTGTCGATTTACTCGATATTTTCTTCTTAAGCTTGCTCGGCGAAGTTGAGCTTGCTGCTGCGGCAGGTTATGCCAGCACCATTTCATTTTTTACCACTTCTATTGGTATCGGCTTATCCATTGCCCTTGGTGCCTTAGTGTCAAAAGCTGTGGGTGCTAAGAATATTAAGTTAGCGAAAAGATTATTCTTAAACAGTGCCATAGTCACATTAGTGACCAGTGTGTTGGTGGCTGCAGTGGTGATTACATTTGTTCCAGAGCTGCTCGCATTAATCGGTGCAACAGGGCGTACTGCAGAGCTAGCCCAAAGCTATTTGTATATTCTACTGCCATCGTTACCGTTTATTTGTTTAGCCATGGCATTGGGTGGCGCTTTACGTGCCGTGGGTGATGCAAAATTGTCGATGATGTCAACACTCGCTGGTGGCGGTGTTAATGCGGTGTTGGATCCTATCTTTATTTTTTCTTTATCAATGGGCATCGAAGGTGCAGCGGCCGCGTCAGTTCTTGCTCGTATCGCAGTATTCATTATCTCCGCGCGCGGTGTGGTGATAAAACATAAGTTGTTAGGTCGATTCTCATTTGACGAGTTTAAACAAGATCTCAGGGTAATATTTGCCATTGCCGCCCCAGCAATGCTCACCAATGTGGCCACCCCAATTGGTAATGCCGTAGTTACGCGTGCCATAGCCGATTTTGGTGACAGTTATGTGGCCGGTTGGGCGGTATTAGGCCGCTTGATCCCTGTAACGTTTGGGATGATTTTTGCTCTGTCTGGCGCCGTTGGGCCGATTGTGGGACAAAACTTTGGCGCCAATGAAATAGAGCGTGTGAGATTAAGTTTGACCAACGCTATTCAGTTTTGTGTGGCTTACGTATTAGTGATGTCGCTAGGGCTGTATTTATTGCGTAATGTGATTGTCAGTAGTTTTGATATGGAAGGTGATGCTGCCGAGTTGATTTTGTTTTTCTGCCAATATATCGCGGTGTTCTTTATCTTTTCGGGTATCTTATTTATTGCCAATGCGTCATTTAATAATTTAGGTAAAGCCAAATATTCAACCTTTTTTAACGTCGGTAAAGCCACCATTGGCACTATCCCCTTTGTGTATTTTGGTGCGCAGTGGGGCGGGGTATTTGGGGTGCTCATCGGTCAGGTGATTGGAGCAATTATCTTTGGTGTGATTGGTATTTTTTGCGCATATCGATTAGTGGATAAAATTAGTCGTCAAGGCTTAGTGTCCGCAGCAGCCAATCAACAAGTGTTAGAAAACGATGTGATTAACATTGATATGGTCGCGGCACCGTCACCTATGTCTGGGCGTACTCAGATGGCGCAATTGGATGAAGAGCCCTTGTGTAAACAGTTCGCCGAGCAGACTCCTGTCGATAAAGCGAATACCGATAAGGACGACGTTAACACCAGCTTTGCAGAGCAATCTATTCCAGCATCATCGATTAAAGATCAAACCATTGACGATAAAACTGGTACAAATAACGCTAATACTGACACTAGGCCTACAGACACAAGCAAATAATGGCATCAGGTTATTCCGATAACGGTTTATTCCCTATTGAGTCTATATTGAACAGCTAATAAAAAGCCCCTATTTTGGTTTGACCAAGATAGGGGCTTTTTGTTACTAACAGCTTAATAGGTGTTAGTCTTTGTCAGTTTCCGGGTTACTTGTCTCTGTGGCAGCAATTTGTTCTGCCGCTTCAGCTAACGCAATTTTTTCGCGTTCAGCTTTAGAAATATAACGCTCAACTGGCTTATTACTTGGATTCGCTGGCACGACTTTGTTCTGACGAGCCTTAGCTCGTTTTGCCAACTTTTTGATCATCTCTTGCTTTCTGTTCATCTGATTTCTTACTTTATAAACGATAAACTATTTATATCTTTGTAGACAATAAATAGCATATCAAAGCGTGATGACACTGGTCTTGGAGCCAACGGCACCATCACGAGAAAATTTGGAGGCTAATTTTAACTTAATTGCTTAGCTGGATATAGTGTTTTATCTAACTGTCGCATTATTAGTACTTTCAGTAGACTAAAAACATCACCGGATTAACGACTAATTAGCGAATTTTTTGATATCTTCAGCAGTAGCGCCATCGTTACATTCGCCACGAATTTCACCGCGTTCAGCTTCAACATAACGACTTAATTCAATAAAGCCAGCCTGACAATAACCGTTCATTTCGATGGTTTTTCTGACACCGATATCGATTTGTTGGTTCCATAGTTCGAGACGGTTTTCAGCATTACGTTGCTCAATGAGATAGCTTTGTGCATCTTGTGTACTGCGACGTATTATTCTGTCTTGCGGCGGGTCACTGGGTATACTGCGATCAAGAGCGGTAGCTAATTTAGCCTTGTAGACAAATAACTTAATCCCGTTGCCTTTAATTTCCGTGCTAAATGCATCGCGAAATTGGCCAACAAAATCCATTGGATCTGGTTCGCTCGCGCTACACGCGCTTAGCAGTATGATACTGCAGACGATTAAGCCGAATTTTGACACACATAACCTCATTAATTCTTGGTTAAAAAATTTTGGCATAAACGCTGCCAATCTCATATTCACCATTGATTAATAACCCAATAACATGAGTAGCAAAGAGATCCGCAGACGTTTATTCGCCACAGTGTTGTGATGCACTGTGGCTACATATTCGCTAGGTTGTCGCTAATTTAAGCGGATAACGCTTTAAGCGAAACGTTCGTTAAGGTAACTCGTAATGGCTTTAGACTCATATAACCATTGGGTTTTACCGTCTTGCTCAATACGTAAACAAGGCACTTGTAGTTTGCCGCCTTGGCTAGTTAACACGCTTTTGTGTTGCTCTTCTTTAGCATCAACTAAATTAATGTTTAGGTTTTGACGACGCATTTCACGACGCACTTTGACGCAAAAAGGGCAGGCTGCGTATTGATACAAAGCCAGTGATTGAGTCTGTTGATCGACAGTCGCTTGTTGCTCTTGCGGACGTTGGCGCTTTTTAGGGGCAAACACAAAATTTAACAACAAAATAATTCGACCTAAAATCCAGCGAACGATAAACATAGATAACCTCAATCTTAGCTATTAATAATATGACATGATTGCAAACGCTTGTTATGACTCGTTTGCAATGTATGCGCAGTCTACCCGATGTCGATAGCGGTTAACAGCTAACAACAGGTTATTTTACTTGTAGTTCAAGCGATGCTTCAGCGGCATCTTCAGCTGTGTTGATACGGCTCTCAAGTACAAATACTTTACCCGCATCAATACCGGCTTGATCGATTAAATAGGCTTTTACGGCCTTCGCACGCTGTTGTGCTAATTCGCCTAAGTCATCACGAGTAGATTGCTGTTGGTTTTTAAGCATATTGTACAAGCCTATATGCCAGCGAGTGATCAATTCGGCTTCTGTGATTTCTGGTGTTTGCTGTTTGAGCGTTTGCTTGATGTCCTGTGGTGGTTGTGACAATTCTTGCTCCGCCAGTTGGTAGAGTGCATCAGCTATCGGCCCTGTTGCAGGAAACTGGCTAGCAGATAAACTTTTTGGGAAATCTTTGAATTTAATGCCCGCCGTTTTAGCCAGCTTTTTATGCAGTTGAGATTCAGCTAACGCTTGTTGGTCGTTAATTAAGTCGACACTGCCTTTGATATTAAGATTAAGTAGCGGTCGGTCAATTAACGCTTTAGCCAGCTTGTCTAATGTGGTTTTTTGTTTAAGCGTAATCGTGCTTAGTCCATAATCGAAACTGATTCTATCCATTTCTTCATCATCACCCACAAGACCTGCTAAAAACGAAAAAGGTGAGGTGACAACCTTGGTAATAACATTGCCTAACGCATTAATTATTATGCTACCAAAGCTAAAGCTTGGAGAATCAATATCCCCAGAAACATCAACGCCCAAATCAATCACGCCGTTGCGATCTTGCAACAACGCAACGGCTAGCGTAACCGGTAGGCTGGTGGCTAGGCTGCTATTACTAGGTTTACCTAGCTTGAGTTGATCAATCACAACGTGATTGCTACCGACCAAGGCATTATTTTTAAGTTGGTAGTTGAGGTCTAATGACAACAGGCCTTTATCAATATAATAGCCTGCATAAGTGCCTGAATAAGGGTTAACCGAGGTCAGTTCAACTTTATCAAAGTTTAAGTTAAGGTCGAGGTAAGGCTGCGCGAGTAATGGATTAACATCGCCTTTAAGGGTTACGGGTGCATATTTGTCTATTTTACCCGTTAAATCAACGGATGCTGTAGTTTCAGGATTCGATGATAAGTTGGTGATTTGGCCGTTAAGCATTTCAATGCCGGAAGCAAAATTAGGTGTTAAGGAGTTATCTGCAAAGAAGGCTGAGCTGTCTTTAAAACCAATTTTATTAATATTAAGCTGCATTTGCGCGGACTTGGCAGTGGCGGGTGACTCATTGCCAGCCGATAATACCGCAGCTTCATCGGCGGATGTCGCTCTGGCATTACTGGGTTCAACGCCAACTTGCTTAGGGGGTGTTGCAGTGTCAGTTGTGTTGATTAATGCACTGATATTGGTAGTGCGGTCAGCGGAAATAATTAGGCGACTAAATAGGGTATCGAAGTTTATTTCATCGATATCAATTTTAGCTTGTTGACGATCAAACGCTAATTGGTTGATGTCCATGGTTTCCCATGTCAGCAAAGGCTGTTTTAAGACATTATCGTTAATATGCAATTGGCTGATGTTTGCGCTACCTGAGTAGGTCAGCATGTCCTTGGCATCGGCATGCAAACGGCCCTTAGTTGAAAACATCCCGTCTTCTATGGTCATATTTATGTACGGGGCGATATAGGGTTGTAAGCGTGATAACAACATGTTGCTAAAATCGATGTCCGCATCGACAGTTTGCGCGACGGCATCAATTTGCCCAACAGAGGTTAATAAGCTCTGAGCATTGATGCCTGCTGAAAGTTGATAATCAATTAGAGTTGATAGATCAGATTTCACGATACCAGTACCGATATCTATTGGGCCAATTTGCCATAGGATAATGTTATCACTGGCAATACCTTCACCCAGTTCGACTAAATATTTTGCAATAGAGATTTTGTTGAGCGTCACGAGCCAAGGTGCATCAGCGTCAACGGCTTTAGATGCCGTTTGCGATTGAGTTGCTACTGAGGCCGTTTCTGCTGTGGACGCAGATAACGCTGTTGTTTCAGAGCCAAGAGAGGCTTGCGTTTGTTGGCTAGTGCTATTGACCATAACATCGTCAGCATTAGCATCTGTAGTCTGTTCAGTGGCAACCTCTGTAGTGAGCTTGTTGACTACCGCAACCGCCTTGTCTGTCACAGGATCAGCTGGCTCAGAAGTGCTCGCTTTTGTGGTATCGCTATTTAATGCTTCTGATGGTGCGTCATCTGTGCGAGTGTTATTTACGGTATCAACCTCAGTCGTTAGCTCAGTATTTTTAGGTAGCAATAACGCAACGAGATCAGCGCCTGTCGGGGTGATCTTGAGTTTGATTTTACCATTTTCAGTGTGGAACTCATCAATATTCACGCGTTTTTTCAGGCTATCAAGATTGATGTTTTTTAACGCTAACACATCAATCGCAATTTTCTCATCTTGTTGATACAAGGCTTTAAAGCGATCAATTGTTATCTGCCCCTTGGTGACTTTTATATCAGTGATTGGGGCTAAGTTTTTATCTTGTAATATCACCTTATATTGGCCGTTTAGGCTCAACATACCTTCCGCTAAATTCATGGCAAACAGTTGATC